>CAZOJA010000289.1:0-3377 GCA_964579955.1 uncultured Veillonellaceae bacterium
GCTTTTTCCGCCGTCCGGTTCATGATCGCCACTTTTGCGCCCACCCGGGCCAATTCCTTGGCAAACGCACTGCCCAGCACGCCACCGCCGCCGGTGACCACTGCAACTTTCCCTGTCAGAACTCCACTCATTTTCGTCACGCCCCCCGTTTATTACTCATTATGTTTCTTTTGCCTCGTTATCTGCACACACAATCCGGTTGCGACCGCCCCGTTTCGCCGCATACATGCGATGGTCGGCCGCCGTCAGGATTCCCTCCTCATCCCGGCCATCCGCCGGAAACAGGGCGATCCCGATACTGGCGCCGACCGCCGTGGTCTGCCCGGCAATCTGCATCGGTTGACTGATTTCCCTCAGCAGACACCCGGCGATCTCCCTTGCACGCGAGGACGGCGTCGCACTGTTGTCGATCAGCAGCGTGAACTCGTCGCCGCCCATGCGGAAACAATCGGTCGGGTGCGCCGCGCAATCCAGGATTCTGCCGGCCGTCAGCCGCAACACCTGGTCGCCGGCTTCATGCCCCAGCGAGTCATTGACCTGTTTGAATCCGTCAAGATCGAGATACACCAGCGCAAAACCGGATTGTCCCTCAGCGGTTTCAGCAATCGCCGCCTTCAGTTTCTCATGGAAACAGCGCCGGTTCTGCAAGCCGGTCAGCGGGTCGTGCAACGCCTGATGCCGGATTTGTTGCTCATAGCGGTAGCGTTCGCTCAAATCTCGGAACATCGCGGTATACATAAGGATATTGCCCTGCGGGTCGCGCATCGAGGAAATCGCCAGCCATTCCGGATAAATCTCGCCATTCTTGCGCCGGTTCCATACTTCGCCGGTCCATTGACCCTCACTGATCAGTTTCTGCCACATCGCCCGGTAAAAAGCGTCGTCATGCCGACCGGAACTGAGAATCCGCGGCGTCATGCCGAACAATTCTTCGGCGGCATAACCGGTCAATCGCATAAACGCCGGATTGACATACTGGATAATCCCCTGGTTGTCGGTGACGAGAATGCCGTCGAGCGCCGTGGCAAAGATCTGTTCCGACAACCGTAGCCGGTTCAGGACTTTTTCCTGCAACGTCGTCTCCCACAACGTCACCACTCTGAACCCGCCCTCACGGTGACCCAGCTCAAGCGACGTATGTCCCATCATGAATACTTTGCCCTGTCGGGTCCGGCAGCGCACCCAGGCGTCCGTCTCGTTCTCCGCCGCAAACAGGCTTGATCTCTCGACCAACTCCGCTTCCGGCAGACTGCCGAATTGTTCCTGAACGCAGCCGAACAGCTGCAAAAACACCGAATTCGCGTCGATGATCATGCCATCGGCCTGCCTGACCAGATATTGCGGCTGCCGCGACTGATTCTGCATCAGGTCCAGTTCCAGTTCATTCATTGCCGCCAACCCCTTCCTGCCGCCGGCTGTTGTGGTTCCACTCCAGCTCCAGCGCCACAATCAACTGTTCCAGCGGCTTGGTGTCGCCGGTATCCGCTGCCTGCCCCAGGCAGGGAAGAATCTGCCGCCACAGCTGCGACAATTGCCTCTGCAGCCCGGTCACGCCATGCACAAATAAATTCTTGCGGAAAAGCAGATTAACGAAATAATTCTCCACCAACCATGTCGCCGGACAAACTCCCGGTTCGTCCGCCTCCGCCAGTGCATCGATGCGGCCGTAATTGCAGCGGAACAACTCGTTCAGTTGCTGACCGAACTGTTCCGGTTCCGTCCACTGTCCCATCGCCAGCAGACTGGACTCGACCAGATCGAACCGGTCGGCGAGCGGAACCTGACGCGCCTGCAACAGATCGATCAGATGACCTTCCAGCTCGAAATAGTAACGCAGGATGCTGTCCTGCGGCTGTTGCCCCGGATATACGTGACGGACAAACTCGACCGGCATTGAGTCAATCGGCGAGTCAACGGAGCGAACAATCCGCAGCGGCGCCTGCCTCATCGCCAGCCTGACCGCCGCCGGGCAACTGAAACTGAGCGACAGTTCGATGCCCCGCTCGGTATTCATCGGATAACGGGGAAACCACTGGCAGACCGTGTCCAGGTGCTGATGCCCTGCCACTTGTTGCAGACAGCACAAATTCTCTGCCGACAGAAACCAACAGCCCCCCGACGGGCGCTTGGCAATGCGGGCGTATTCACCCAGTTCCCCTGCCGGCCCGAGCGGATGAAAAGCCGCAAAGAACTCGTCCTGCCGGCCGGCCTGCTCAAACAGCCGCTGATTGCGCCGATATCCCGCTTCGTCGACCGTCACCAGCCAGTCGTTGTTGCAACAGGCCCCGCATTGTTGGCAGACGAAATCGGCGACAATGTCCAGATACAGAATCATGCCGCTCAACGGGTCTGGTTCCATTGGTTCCACTGCGTCCACCAGCGGATCAACTCGTCCATCGGCATCGGTCTGGCAAAATGGTAGCCCTGGACTTCGTCGCAGTGGCGGGCCCGCAGCGCATTCATTTCGGCCGCGGTCTCCACGCCTTCGGCGATAACCCGCAGATTTAGGTTGCCGGCCAGTCGGATGATCGTGTCGACGATCGCCATGTTGGTCTGGGAGGCCAGCATCGCCCGCACAAACGACTGGTCGATCTTCAGCTTGTCCAGCGGAAACCGGCTGAGATAACCGAGGCTGGAATAGCCGGTGCCAAAATCGTCGATCGACAGTTTGCAGCCGATCGCTTTCAGTTTGTGCATGATGTCCAGCGTTGCCGGCACATTTTTCATCATGATGCTCTCGGTGACCTCGATTTCCAGGAACGAGTCCATGCCATAGCGCTTGACCCGGCGCGATACTTTCTCCAGAAAGGTCGCTTCATAAAACTGGACGGCAGAAATGTTGACCGCCATCGTCACCGGCGGCAGGCCGGCCTTGGCCAGCTTTTGCCATTGCTTGCAGGCCTCGACCAGAATCCAGTCGCCCAGCGGCACGATCAGGCCGCTCTCCTCGGCCAGCGGAATGAACCGGTCCGGCGGGATCATCCCTTCTTCCGGCTGATTCCAGCGGACCAGGACTTCGATGCCGATCACCCGGTTGGTCCGCAGGTCGATCTGCGGTTGGAAATGCAGCAACAGTTCATTGCGTTCGAGCGCCTTGCGCAGCAGAGTTTCGATCCGCAGCCGCTCCGAAACCATCGCATTCAGTTCGGCTGTGAAGAACAGATACTGGTTGCGGCCGGTTTCTTTCGCGTAGTTCATGGCCACGTCGGCATTTTTGATCAGTGTGTCGCGGTCGCGGCCATCACCGGGAAACACACTGATACCGACGCTGGCAGTCAGGTTGAATTCCATCTCGCCGATATACAATGGCTGTCGGATTCCCTCCACCAGTTTCTCCACCTGCGGGATCACGGCTGCAATCTCGGCCACGTTCGGCA
>CAZOJA010000290.1:0-3324 GCA_964579955.1 uncultured Veillonellaceae bacterium
CGCAATGAATGCAGCGCAAGCCTGTCACATAACTCAACCTGCCACCCCTTTTCTTAGTGCCGGATTCGTTTCAGGAATTGTTGGGTCCGTTCCTGCGACGGCGCATCAAAAATATTCTCTGGCGTTCCCTGTTCCACAATTACGCCGCCATCCATGAAAATGACCCGGTCGGCAACTTCTTTGGCAAACGCCATTTCATGAGTCACGACAACCATTGTCATGCCCTCGGTCGCCAAATCTTTCATTACGACCAAAACCTCGCCCACCAACTCGGGGTCCAGCGCCGAGGTCGGTTCATCAAACAGCAGGATTTTCGGGTTCATTGCCAGCGCCCGGGCGATCGCCACCCGCTGCTGTTGGCCGCCGGAAAGCTCACGCGGATAACTGTCACGCTTATCCGCCAACCCAACCCGAGCCAACAATTCTTCTGCTATTGTTTCGGCATCGGCCCTTGACATTCCTTTTACCACCAGCGGCGCTTCGACAATGTTTTCCAAAGCCGTTTTGTGCGGAAACAGGTTGAACCGTTGAAACACCATGCCGATATGGGTTCGCAAATCGCACAGGTTGGTCTGCTCATCAATTTTTTTCCCTTCGAAATAAACCTCACCGGACTGGATCGGCTCCAGTTTGTTGATACAACGCAGCACAGTGCTTTTGCCGGAGCCGCTTGGCCCGATAATGACCACTTTTTCCCCTTCCAGCAGCTGAAGGTTAAAATCTTTGAGCACTTCCACCGGTCCGAACGATTTATATACATTCTTCATCTCAACGATAAAGTTCATTGTCGCGCCATCTTCCTTTCCAGTCTGTCAGCGATGACCATAAACACCGAGTTCATGATCAGGTACAGCACCGCCACCGCCGTATAGACTTCAAAACTGCGAAATGTCGTATAGATGATCTGCTCGCCGGTGCGGAACAATTCGGTAATCGTCACCAACGAGGCGATCGAAGAATTTTTCAACGTCATGATAAATTGATTGACGAGCGGCGGAATACAGATTTTTGTCGCCTGTGGACCGATAATCCGCACCATCGCCTGCCGATAACTCATGCCGACCGACAAAGCCGCTTCCATTTGCCCTTTATCCACTGCCTGGATGCCGGCCCGGATGATTTCGGTGACATAAGCGCCGGTATTGATTGCCAAACCCAATACACCGGCCACCATGCTAGGCAATTTGATGCCCAGCTGCGGCAACCCAAAATAGAGAATAAATAGCTGGACCATCACCGGCGTGCCCCGGATGACCCACACATACATAAATGCGATCGAATTGAGCGCCCGGTTGGAAGATATTCGGCACAGCGCACCCGCTATGCCGAATATCATTCCTAACAATAAAGCAAAAAAGGAGATTTGAAGGGTGACGACGCACCCTTCAAGCAATATCGGGATTTTGGTCAATACAACTGAAAAGTCGAGATTCATCAGCCTTCCCTCTTCCCCTAAAACTCTTGATTATTTCGTGCCGATTAGCCATTTTTTGTAGAGTTTTTCCGCTTCGCCAGATTGTTTCAGTTCTTTCAGCACTGCGTTCGTCAGATCCAGCAGTTCCTTGTCGCCTTTTTTCACGGCAATTCCCAGTTGGGCTTTGGTAAACGGTTCGCCGACAATTTTCACATTCGGATTGGCTTTGTTATATTCCAGCTGATTGAGCAGGTCGTTGATCGCGGCGTCCAAACGGCCATTCTGCAAGTCCAGCAGATAATCGACAGTCTCTTTGTAACTCTTGATTTCGATTTTGGCGCCTTTTTCCTTCATTTCCTGGGCGACCTTCTCGCTAGTGGCACCGGTCTTTACGCCGACAACCTTGCCGTCAAGATCTTTAGTGCTCTTGATATCCGCATTCTCTTTGCGCACCACCAGGACCATGCCGGTATCCATGTAGGGATCGGCAAAATCAACGACTTCTTTGCGAGCCGGCGTGATGTACATTGCAGCAATCACCAGGTCGGCTTGCCCATTCTGCAGCGAAGGAATCAGTCCGGTGAACTGCATTTCCTTGATTTCCAGCGGCACACCGATTTTTTTGGCGATCGCTTCGGCGACATCGATATCGTAACCGATGATTTTGTTGGTCTTTTCATCGTGATATTCAAACGGACGATAGTTTCCGGTAGCGAGGATCAGTTTGCCATTCTTCTTGATCTGGTCGATCCGGCTAACCGCTGCGGGCTTGGTTTCGGGTTTCGCTTCCGGTTTTGCCGGGGACCCGCCGCAACCGGCAGCAACCAACGCCATCATTGCCAGGGCTAGCAGCAGAACCAGGTGTTTTTTCATCATCTTCATTTCAATCCCTCTTTCTTCTGTTTTTATATAACAAAAAGAGCCCACGCATCATATTGATGCATAGGCTCCATTGCCATCCGAATCATTGTCCGGGCAAAATTGCTGTTGTTATCTTGCTATATTACGTCAAATCGTGTTGTATGGATGAAAATTTACCACATTCAGCAGTAAAAAGCAAGCAGTATTCACAAAATCAGATTAAGCGACAACTGGCGCTTTGCTTTTTTCCAACATGATTTCCAAAATGACTTTGTCGGTTTCCAGCATGCCCGGGCTGCTGACCATACCCAAATTGCGGATCGAGGCATCGGTCGATTGGAAGATGATCCCGTTGCTGTCAGGCACCAGGACATTTTTCAGTGTCAACAGAGCTGTTTCAACCGCCGTGCCGGCCGCCGTCGACAATTTCAGCGCACAACCTACCTTGCCTCCGTCACAGATCATACCGGTCAGGTTGGCGATCATGTTTTTGATCGTCCCGTCGATCTGTTCACGGCTACCGCCCAGCATCCAGACGATGGCGGCGCTCGCCCCCGTTGCCGCCGCTACGGCGCAGCCGCACAGAGCCGACAGGCTGCCGGTATAGGTTTTGATATAAAGCGTCGTCAACGCGCTGATCGCCAGCGCTCGGTGCAGCTTTTCCTGCGGCACGTTCGTCCGCTCCGCCACCGCGACAACCGGCAGGATCGCAGTCAACCCGTGATTGCCGCTGCCAGCCACGCTCATGACCGGCACATTTTCCCCCGACATTCGCGCATCCGCCGCCGCTGCGGTGAGAAGTTTCGCATACAGCACCAGGTCGTCGGCAAGAACTTTTTCATTGATCATATCCTGGAAGTTTGCGCCGATCGCCATGCCGAGACGGCCATGCAGGCCCGCCTGCGCCGCAGCCCGATTCATTCGGATGCTTTCGGCAAAGAACGCAAAATCCTCGCCAGGCATTTCTTCCACCGCGGCAATGATCCCTGCCAGTGTAACTTCGGCGTTATTCATGATTGCCACGCTTTTTGCCGCGGCCGCCGCCGCTT
>CAZOJA010000291.1:0-3321 GCA_964579955.1 uncultured Veillonellaceae bacterium
AAGGCGCCTTGTAACTCGGGGTAAAAAGTTGTTCCCAAGGCATGAGCAGCGGTTGTTGCGGGTTTGTAGCAGAGCAGACACTGACGAAAGTGCCACTGCCGACTTTTGTAGATACCAATCCATGTTCTTCGAGCAGACGATATGCATTGATCGCCGTAGTTCGGCTGACATTCAGTAAACGAGCCAATTCTCGCTCGGGCGGCAATTTTGTGCCTGACGGGATCGTGAAATTGCTTATTTTAGAAGATAATACAGTGGCGATCTGCAGGTAAAGCGGTGTTGCAAGTGCAGAGTTCAACTGGATACCGCTCAATATTTTGGTAATATCCATTATTGATTTACCCTCCAAATCGTCAAATTGGTATCTTGATAATAATATATTGGATATTCACAAGAAAAATCCTGCCGGATAAGATAAAGGAAATCAAAGTGATCAGAAAGGCGGATGAACATGGTTGCAAATGTTGGTGAATTTCGCGCTGGAATCCGTGATACGCTGCCATTGATGTTGGGCGTATTTCCGTTCGGATTGGCTTATGGAATTTTTGCCCAATCGATGGGCCTGACTCCGGGGGAAACCATATTGATGTCACTGACTGTTTTTGCCGGAGCTGCCCAGTTTATCAGTCTGCCGATGTTTGCCGCCGGGGCGGGCCTGATGATGATCAGCCTGACGACACTGTTGATCAATTTGCGCCATCTGCTAATGGGGGCATCTTTGGCGCCATATATGGAAAAACTACCATTGGCATGGAAAGCATTCCTTTGTTTTGGTATGGCAGATGAAACCTATGCTGTTGCAATCAGCCGGGCGCAAGCGATCGGGTATAGCCGTGATTATCATTTCGGCTGCAATGCAACTGGTTATATCACTTGGGGGGTGTCAACAGTACTGGGAGTTGTGCTCGGTAGCTATATCAGCGATCCGCTTTCATGGGGACTGGATTTTGCAATGCCGGCGACTTTTTTGGCGTTGCTGATTCCTCGCCTTACTGACAGGACTAGCCTGCTGGTATGTCTGGTTGCAGTGCTGGTCAGCGTAGCAGCAGCGTTGCTGATTCCCGGCAAGTGGTATATCATTTTGGCCTGCTTGATTTCGGTGGGGGTAGGCGCTTGGTTGGAAAGGGGAGAAGTCGATGCGCGTTGAAGAGGTGTTGATAATTTTATGTATGGCAGCGGCGACTTTTTTTACCCGTTTTGCCAGTCTGCTACTGCTAGATCGCACTGGTGTGCCAGCCTGGTTGGTTCGTTTACTCAAGCATGTTCCCACTGCGATGCTGACTGCATTGATTGCTCCGGCCCTATTGGCGCCGCAGGGGTATTTGCAGGTTGGACCAGGGAATCATTATCTGATTGCGGGAGCAGTGGCGGCCTTTATGGCCTGGCGGGGGCAACACCCAGCTGTGACAATGGGATCAGGAATGGCTGTAATGCTCGTTTTACGAATGGGGGGGACGGGATTATGAATTTGAAATTGGCCAGTAGAGTTGGTGTTTTGCGGGCGTCAGACATTCGTGAAATTCTAAAAATAACTCAACGGTCTGAAGTGATTTCTTTTGCCGGTGGGTTGCCTGCCCCGGAGTTGTTTCCAGTGGAACAGATGAAGCAAATTTCGCAGCAGGTATTGGCAGAATCAGGGCGTGCCGCACTACAGTATTCGACGACTGAGGGGCATGAACCGCTGCGGCAAAAAATAGCTGCCAGGATTGGGCGCAAATTTCATACGCAAGCCAACGTTTCGGAAATTATGATTACATCGGGTTCGCAGCAAGCGTTGGACTTTACCGGCAAATTATTCTTGGATTGCGATGATGTGGTTCTGTGTGAAAGCCC
This sequence comes from uncultured Veillonellaceae bacterium, assembly GCA_964579955.1. GTDB lineage: Bacteria > Bacillota > Negativicutes > UBA1444 > UBA1444 > UBA1444. Next base: position 1,834 of record CAZOJA010000291.1, read on the forward strand.
GACCTATTTGGCGGCAATCAGTGCTTTTCGGGCCTATCAGCCTAAGTTTGTTTCGGTGCCGACAGATGATGATGGAATGATTATTGAAGAACTGGATCGGATTTTGGCTACGACAGACAAAATAAAGCTGGTCTATGTAATTCCCGATTTTCAGAACCCGACCGGGCGCACCTGGTCTTTAGATCGCCGCCGTCGCTTCATAGAAACTGTCAGTCGTTATGGCGTGGCGGTGCTCGAAGATAATCCGTATGGTGAACTGCGGTTTGAAGGAGAAATATTACCTTCAATCAAATCAATGGATAAAGAAGGGTTAGTCATCGGCACCGGTACGTTTTCTAAAACATTTTGTCCGGGCATGCGGGTCGGCTGGTTGGTTGCTGCTCCGACCGTGATCGAAAAATATGTGTTAATCAAACAAGGGGCTGACTTGTGTACTTCGTTACGCAATCAAATGGAAATTAACCTGTTTATGGAGCGGTTTGATTTCGAAGAAAATCTGTTAAAATTAACAGATTTATACCGCAAGCGTCGTAATGCAATGGTAGAAGCATTAGAAACCATGATGCCGGCAGGCGCAAGTTTTACCCGTCCGCAAGGGGGGCTGTTTTTGTGGGTAACTTTGCCAGCACACATCAAGGCGATGGAATTGCTGAAAAAATGTCTGGAAAATGAAGTGGCCTTCGTGCCAGGGGATTCCTTTTTTCCTAATGGCGGAGTTGAAAATACGTTGCGTTTGAATTATTCCAACATGCCTGAAGAGCGTATTCGCGAAGGAATAAAGCGAATGGCCGCGGTGATTCAATTGATGGGTAAATAAAAAGGAGCGCATCGTGAAATTCACGATGCGCTCCTTTTATTTCGACGGACTTAGCAGTAGGTTGCTACGTATTCTTCCGTCAGGGTTTCCAACGTTGATTTGATTTCATTGATTGCCTGTTCGGACAAAGAATACTGGTGCAGGTCTTCGCTGTGCGCCAGAGCGGCCAGCTTGCTGATACGGGCCAGAAGTAAGCTTTTTTCCATTAATTTTACACCTCTTAATAAATAATTATAATGAATTGTAGATGACGTTGTTATCTTAGCAGCCACTGGCAACAAAATCCATAGCAAAATCAATAGACGAAATAGCAAGTGTGTTTGGTGTTTTGTGACAATGGTACGAAAAAACTGATAGAATACAAAAAGAATCGACACTGAAGAAAAATGTTACATCAGCAGCATTGAAGACTTGAGAAGCCTTGTTTGTGATGAATTCGATTATTGATTTTGTTATCATGGAAAAGAAGGGAATTTTATATATTACCCATGCCAATAAAAAACTAAATGCTTAAGAAGTTTTATGCGAGCGCCTATGTATACATGGCGTAAAATGTTTACAACGCTAGACATAGGCTGCAGTTTGGCATAGAATAATGTACAGGGTTGTCGTGCCCAAAGCCTTGTTTGTTTATCAAACAAAAAGTGTAGGAGGTTTGTTTATGAATTGGT
>CAZOJA010000292.1:0-3311 GCA_964579955.1 uncultured Veillonellaceae bacterium
GCCTGCCAGTCCGATGCCTTCTCCACCGACAGTTTCCCCAGATAAACCAATATGGCGATGACAATCAGCGGCGAAATGAAAATCAGATTGTAAAGGAAGAGAAAGGCAAAGAACTGCGGCGTCAATCCCCATTTGGCCAGAATCCCCAAGGCAAAAAAATAAGGCCCGCCTGTGCAGGGGAGCTCGATCAGCGTCACCACCGCTCCTATGCCAAATGCGGCCCACGGGGCTGTCGCCTTGCGTAACAGGGAAAATAAAAAAGGCCGCCAGGCCTGGGGAATCTCTGCGGCAAATCCGCCCGCCCCGTAAGCAAAAAAATCTTTCAAATTTATCAATCCGACTACGATTGCCAAAATCCCGATGCCACTGCGAACCATTTCAGTGATACCCAGAAAAGTTAATGCTTTTACGATACCAATGCCCACCAGAACGTAGGTGACAAATACTGACGCAATGAACGAAGCGGCTGAAAAAATCAGCCGCTTTCTGCTTTCGTGATAAAGACTGATAAAGCTCAGCAAAATTACCAGCACCAATATCGCGCAGGGATTGACCGAATCTGCCAGCGCCGCGCCCATGATCCCCATCACGTCCGGGGCGCTTAGCGTTCCTGCCGCCGCCTCCGAAGATGCCGCCAGTTCTTTTTCCAGTTCCAATATGCGCGGTATTCCCATGTAAACCTGTCCATTATAAAACGCGACCGGCACCGCCCACTGATGTTCCGGGATTCCGTTCAGTTTGAACAGCATCGCCAGTCGATCCATGTTTTCACGGTTGTCATACATCTCGTATTTTTCTAATGGAATACCTTTGGCAATCATCTTTTCAATGACCGGCGCCACTTCTTTGCAGGCCGGACAAGTACTGCCATAAAAATACATTACGGTTTTTACCGGAGCGGCCTCCGTATCCGCAGGCATCAGCCCCATCAGCAGCAGCCCCAGTAACAAAAAGGCGCTCCATTTTTTCAAATTCAGCATTCTTTACTCCTTAATCCCCTTTCGTGAACAAGCAAGTTATACTTCTACTAATTTTATCCGCTTGTCAACGATTCGACAAGACAAAGCGGCTGTCAAGAAAACGGACATTCTCCTCCGCGGCAGTTGAGTTCGCGACAATCGGCATCATCTTCCAAGGCCTGAATCGTTGTATGGCGAATGCCGAACTGACGTTCCAGAAGTTCGGCGCCAGCCGTGACAACCCTGGTGATATTCGTGCCTTTGCAAACCACCAAGTGACAACTGAACACATCATAACCGGAAGTAACCGTCCATACATGCACGTCATGAACGTTGCAAACGCCGGGAATCGTCTCGAGCGAGGCGATCATGGCCTCGATGTTCGAACCGGCCGGCGTCCCTTCCATCAGAATATGCAACGACTGGCTGACTACCCCCCACGCGCCGCGCAGGATCAATAACGCTACCGCAACACTGACAATCGGGTCGGCAATATACCAGCCATAAAAATACATCAGAGCCCCGGCCAAAAGTGCGCCGACCGACCCCAGCGCATCGCCCAGCACATGCAGGTAAGCGCTGCGAAGATTCAGGTTGTCTTTCACATCGCCTTGATGTAATAATATCCAGGCGCTGGCCAGATTAGCGGCCAATCCGATTCCGGCGATTCCCATCATCGGCAGGCTGGCTACCGGCGGCGGGGCAACCAATCGATGCAGCGCCTCCCAACTGATTGCCACGGCAATCACAAACAAAGCAACGCCATTTGCCAACGCGGCCAATATCTCCAGCCGGCGATAACCGTAGCTCTTGCTGATGGAAGCAGATTTTTTGGCAAAATGAATCGCCAGCAAACTGAGCCCCAGCGACGCCGCATCGCTGAGCATGTGTCCCGCATCGGACAGCAGGGCCAGACTGTTAGTCAGCCAACCGCCAATTGCCTCCGCCACCAATATCAATGTCGTGATGCCAAAAGCCCAACGCAGGGCCATCGCATTACCTTCGCTTTTTCCGCCAATCCCATGTCCATGATCATGGCCATGGGCATGATCATAATGCTGTCCGCTCATGTTCATCCACCTTAACAACTTGACAACAAATATACCGATAATAAATATATTAACCGTTTCGCATTTTCTCTGCAAGCTACGCTTGACCAATATATAATAATATTCTAATATAAATAGCAGGGAGGTGTTTTCGATGAGCCAACGTTCGCTGGCAAAAATTTTCAAAGCGCTGGGGGACGAAACCCGGCTGGAAATCGTCCGGATGCTGGTAGGCAAGGAACGTTGCGTTTGTGCGTTTCTCACCTCGTTCCCGATGAGTCAACCGGCAATTTCCAATCATCTGCGCGTTTTGCGGGAAGCTGGCGTTGTAATCGACAGCCGGGATGGTCGCTGGATCTTTTATCGTCTCAACCCGGAGGCTTTTGCAGCCATCGCCGCATTTTGCCAACTCACCCTGCCGACTGGCGCACCGGAGCGCGTCGACCCTTTGACTGAACCCTGCGCCTGCCCCAAACCAAAGGAGGAATCAGCATGACGAAAAAAATCGAAATTCTCGGCACCGGTTGCGCCAAGTGCAACAAATTGGAAGAGAACGCCAAGAAAGCCGTGGAAATAAGCGGCGCGGACGCCACAGTCAGTAAAGTGTCCGATATCAACAAAATCACCGATTATGGCGTGATGATCACACCTGCTCTTGTGTTGGACGGCACCGTTAAAGTTGCCGGCAAAATTCCGACCCCGGAAGCTATCGCTGAATGGCTGAAATAACCTGACGGATCTGCTGTGATTGTTAAAGTCCCGCAAGCCTAGGCTGTTGCGGGACTTTTTGTTGTCTGCTACTGTTTCTTCAATTTTTCGATCGCCTTGCCCACATCTTTGGTTTCAAAGCCGTTCTTGTGCCCGAGTTCCTTGAGCGTCGCATCCCGCTTATAGCCCGGCGGCAATTTTAGCTCCTTCGCCAATGCGGTTTCGTCCACCTTGAACTTGTCGATAACTTCGCCCCATTTCATCCAGCCTTTTAATTCGTTCGTACTGGAAATCTGAGCAATTGACCTGGCATCATTGGATTTCCATAAACCGCCGGCTTGCGCGCCTCCCACAATGGCGACAAACAGGCCGACAGCAATGATTCCTGCCAGGGTCGGCTTCAGGATGCGTTTGCTCAGCGAAGGGGAAGACTGAATCTGCAGCGTGTTTTTCACCGGACAGGCTTCCATGCAGCGCTGGCAACCGACACAGCGGTCATCGCTGACCGCCTGTACTTCCGAGACCGGAATCCGGACCGGGCAGGCGCGGCTACAAGCCTGACAATGAATACAGCTTGTTTCGTTGCGACGAATCT
>CAZOJA010000293.1:0-1771 GCA_964579955.1 uncultured Veillonellaceae bacterium
CCCGCCAAAATCCGCAAGAATGGCGGCAGTTGCCTTGTAAAGAAGGCGCCGCTTGTCCCCGGCGGCGTATCGGCGGCAATCCCATGCTGCGCCGCCAGCTGCCGCACATTGATGAAATGGATCACCGGCCGGTTCGTCTGCAGGAAAGCCGCCGCCAGCCCGTCCTGCGCGCCCAGCAGCGGATGATAGCCCCGGTTCAGCCCCTGCGGCAGCGGCGCGCGATGGCCCGCCTCGCCGAACAGCACATGGCTGCCGCCTACATTCACCAGTACTGGCGGCAACTCCCCCGTCTCGCCGCGATAGAGTTGCAGCCGCCGCCCGATCGCCCCCTGCAGGTCGGTCGCTGCGATCAGGTTGGCGCCGCTGCGGTGGATTGCCGCCTGGGCCAGTTCTTTGCCTTCCGCTGTCAGTCCGCCGCCCGAATCGCCCACTCCGCCCAGCGACGCGGCGACCGTCCGCCAGCGCCACAGTCCGGCCGCGACCAGTTCACGCTCCATGTCCAGCCAGGTAAACTCCGGATCGGTCGCGCCCCAGGTGGAAGCGCCGACGGAAGACGTGATGACCGGCTGCGCGCCGACCGCCTCGATCGCCGCCAGCACCGCGATATTCAGCGCCGGAAACGAGCCGGACAGGTTGACTGCCACCCGGCTGCCCGGACCGATTCCTGCCTGTTTCAGCCAGCCGACAGACACCGCCGCAAAGTCGGGATGGCGGGACAGCCGCTTGGCCTCGGGCGGGGCCAGCGTAGTGGTGATCCAGCTGTACTCGGGTCCGCTGATCCTGGGGCCGAGCAACGCCTGGGCCTGTTGGGCCAGTGCCAGCGCCGCCTGTTTTTCCGTCTGGTACAGCGTCGGCCGCGCCTGCAGAAACGGCTGGCAGAGCGCGATAAACAGCATTGTCGCCGCCAGCAGAAGCCACATTCGTCTTACCATAGCAGGCCGTCCCCCAGCATCGCCACCAGCCAGATCAGCGCCACTGCCAGGGCCGTCGCCGCCAGCGTCGGCAAAAAACCCTGTCGGTCAAAGTCTCGCGACAACAGCCCGGGCACAATCCAGCCGATCACATTGACGCCCCAGTCCCACTCGGCCCAGCCGCGCCCGTACAGCATCACGGCCTGCCCCAGCAGCAACCCTGTCAACAGATGCATCGCAAACAGGCGCCTGCCGTACAGCAACAGCCGGCGGCTGAGCAGACGCACCACGCCCCAGCTCACCAGCGCCACCGCCAGCGTGCCGGCCAGCCAGACCGGTTGCCGGGCAAACAGGGCCAGATAGCCGGCCACGACGATACCACCGGGGGAATAGCCGGTAGTTTCGGCGATGAACAGCGAGACCAAAATCCCGATAAACAAAAAATGCATCTGTCAGACCACAAATCCTTTCCGGTTGCCGGCGGCAAACAGGGTAACCTCACAATCAGACCGCGCCGCCTGGTTCCTGCGACCGATCTCTCCGGCCACCGCGGCCAGCGAGGCGACCTCCAGAGGAACCAGTCGATCGCCGGCTACGCCGAGGCGTCGCAGGCAATCGGCGGCAAAACCGCTGTCGCCGCTCAGATAAAACACTCCCTGATGCAGGTCGGCCAGGCGTTTGCACAGCGTTTCCGTCCGCAGCCGCCGGTCGGGCCGCGCGTGCAACAGCACCGCATCCGCCGCCCCCTCCACGTAGCGTTGCCAGAGAATCGCCGTCGAGTCGGGATCGTTGGCGGCCAGCGCATCGACGAAGCGCAGTCGTCCGCCCTGCGGCAGCGGCAGTTCGCGCACCGTAAGATT
>CAZOJA010000293.1:1871-3291 GCA_964579955.1 uncultured Veillonellaceae bacterium
GCAGGTCCGGTCCCATCACTTCTTCATGGTCGTGCCGCACATTGGTGATCACGCCGATCTGCGACCGCAGCAGCTGTCGTTCGCAGAACGCCTGCAGTTCCGGCTGCAGGGCCATGCATTCGCAGACCAGTGCGTCGGCCCTCGCACGCGTCGCCTGGCGGGCGGTTTCGATCAGTTCACGGATGTTCGGCAAGCCGCGGCGGGGGATCAGGCGCTCCGTCCCGTCCGGCTCGATCCACTTGGCGGCAGTGCCGGTGACCTTGGCAAAGGGACGGTAGCCACCGCCGCGCAGTCCTGCGGCAATCAGCCGGGTCACGCCCGATTTGCCGCGCGTGCCGTTGACATGGATGCGCAGCTTGAATCGCGCCAAATTATGCTGATGCCGGTGGCGCTCCCAACTCAGCAGGGCCAGCCAGGCCAGCCAGAGCGACAGGCAAAACAGGAACCCGATCTGGACGGCGCCCGGCGGCAGAGTCATCGCGCCAGCCAGCCGCCTGCCGCCAGCAGTTCCCGCACGACCAGCAGATGCTGCGCGACCCGGTCGGCGAGAGGTTGGCGGGAGCTGGTCTCCACTGTGAACGCGGCGATACCGAGCTGTTTTCCGGCGTACCAGGCGGCGCTGGAGGGGATCGGGTGCCCGACCAGCGAGAACTTGACCACGTCGTCAGCAATCCGCCGGTTCACGGCATCCACCGTATCCATCGCCAGGCCGGTGCTTGCCGCATTGTCGGCGAACAGCAACGTCTGCCCCAGTGAAGTCCGGTCGATTTTGTGGAAGGTTCGCGCCTCGTGCAGGTCAATCAGCATCGTGATGTTGTATCGGTTCATCAGCGCGATGATCGCCGCCGCCATCCGGTCGGCCGGCGTGTCTTCGCCGCTTGGCGGGTAGGCCCGGTTCATGTCGCCGGCGCCGCTAAGATACCGCACCGACTGCTGTAGACCCGGCCGGTTGACCTGTGGAACGACCACCAGTTTTCCTCTGACAGGTCTATACTCGCAAACTTGCTCGGCCGCTGCTGCGCCGGCCGGTTCATTGCCGTGCACGCCGCCCAGGATCAGTACCGTGGGACCAGCCTCTCCCGAGTCGATCAGGCAGCCTGTCGTTTCCCAGGGTGTGCCCGCCTGCAGCACAAAAGTCGAATTGGCCAAACCCACGGCTGGTTGCGCAATGGCCAGTAAAATCAAAAGGATTCCGCCGATCAATGCCCTATTTCGCATCGTCATCGCTCCATTCCCGCTACTCTATGTCCTTTCCTGTTTCAAGAGATTCGGTCCCGTTCAGTCGTTTTCCTGCCCTCTCGTCCTGCGTTTTTCACGCCGCCTTAATACCGATGCTTTTTCGCATCACGCTTCATTGTTATTGCAGTATATTCAAAAATCGCCAAACACCGGGCATTGATCGCGTGTTTATATGTTGTTT
>CAZOJA010000294.1:0-3289 GCA_964579955.1 uncultured Veillonellaceae bacterium
GTTCCCGACTGAGTAATTCGCGGACCCGCGGACCGCAAAATGCGCCCTGACAGCGACCCATACCGGCCCGGGTGCGAAATTTCACGGCGTCAAGGGAGCGAACCGGAATACCCCGCGACAGGCAATCGAGAATTTCTGCCGCGGTGACTTGTTCACAGCGGCAAATAATATGTTGTGACGGGTCGCCGATATTAAGATCGCCGACGAAGCCCGCCGCTTTTTTTTGAATGATTGGCGGCCGCTGTGGCTGAAAGTCCGATTTGTATTCCAACATTAATCCCGCTTGCCGCAACATTGCGCAGACTTTGCGGGCGATGGCCGGCGAGGCGGTCAGGCCGGGCGAGTCGATTCCAATCAGGTTGATGAAGCCGTTTATACGGCTGGCATCGATGATCCAGTCTTTCTGGTTAGAGACCGGTCGATTGCCGGCAAAAGAAGTCAGCGCCTTGCGCATGTCAAAACCGGGAACCGAGCGGCGTGCTTGCGCCACCATGGTGGCCAGTGTTTCAACATCAGTGCTGACATCGGTTTTGTCGCCGATTTCCTCGGCATTGGGTCCGACCATCAGATTACCGTGGAAGGTTGGGGTGACGAGAATTCCCTTGCCCAATCGGTTGGGAACCTGGAAAATCACTGAACGGGTCAGATGATTCTGGTCTTTGTCCAAGACTATGTACTGTCCACGCCGCGGGGTGATCCGGTATTCGTTCAAACCGACCATAGCCGCGATCCGGTCGCTGAAAATTCCGGCGCAATTGACGACAAAGCTTGTCCGCAAGCTGCCCTGGCTGGTTTTCAGATGAAACTCCCCGGCAAGCGGTTCGATTGCCAGCACTTCTTCCTGCAACCGCAGGTCGACGCCGTTGACGAGCGAGTTTTCCGCCAGTGCGATGGCAAATTCGTAGGGGGAGGTAACACCGGCATTTTCACAAAGCAAAGCCGCAAGCACGGCCGGATTCAGATGCGGTTCGCGCAGCAGCAGTTCCTGCCGGTCGATGATTCGCAGTCCGGTCACACCGTTCTTACGGCCGTTATCAATCAGCTTTTCCAATGCAGGCAGTTCTTCGGCGGCAAACGCCAGGACTAACGAGCCGGTTTTGCGATAACCAAAATGCAGTTCGTGATCCAATTGCTCGTACAGCAGGTTGCCGGTGACGCAAAGCTCCGCTTTCAGTGTTCCCGGTTCATCGGAGTACCCGCCGTGAACAATGCCGCTATTGGCTTTGCTACAGCCGCGGCCGACATCTGCCTCTTTCTCAACTACACAGATCCGCAACCGATAGCGCGATATTTCCCGGGCAATATTCAACCCAACGACACCGCCGCCAATGATACAAACGTCATAGGAACTTTGAGAGTCCTGGATCATGGTGAAAGGATTTCTCCGTCCAACAAATTGAAGGTGATGTTCTTGCTCGTCGCGATGCGATTTGGCTCGCCTTGATTCAGCCCTACCTGAACCTTCAGCAAGCCCAGTTCTTCTTCTATCTTCGCGGCCTTGCGCCACCAGCGTGAACTGACGCTGCGCGGCACCTGTCCCAGTTCCATTGGCGACAACAACGACTCCAGCGAGTATTTCTTCAACAGATTGCCCTGTTCGTCATAGAAAACGATGACTTCATCGCCATAGCCGACAGAATAATAGTTGTCAAAGGTTACGACTCGCCACCCGCCGTTGGCAACCAGCGCTGTAACCGGTGAGAGCTGGTTTTGCAGGGGGCCGCGCCAGACTTCAACCCAACTGGCCTTATCGGCACTGCCTTTATTGAGGGATAGTGCTCCGGTACAAGCTGCCAGACTGGCAGGGATTTGTTTGACCGTCACGGTAAACCGGGCGTCTCTGGCCGCCGATTCGTATGTGGTGGACGCTTTGGGCGGCAGCCAGGAGTCGGCGTGGGCGACACCAGACAAGCCCAGCCAAACTGCTAGCAGCATCAGGCTGCAGAACAGACGGACGATACTCATGGCAGCACCTTCTTTCTTTCCTGGGCTTGAGCCCGGTCTAATTCATGAACGGCATAGACATTTTTGTATAGCCGGCCGGCACTTCGAACATCGCAGCGGCAGGTTCTTCGAACACCAGGTTTTTAAAAACCGTGACCGAATCTTTGGACTCGGTTTTGATCGGGAACAGGTTATTGTCTTTTAATAACCAGATGAAATGGGTGTTGCGGTCATTGCCCATCACATGGGTGATCCGGTATTTGTCGGCCATGTGGCCTTCGACCATCTCGGTCAGCAGATAGGTCCGTTCCACTTCCGAGGGGGATTTTTCGCCGCTGGCAATGGTGTTGGCGCCCATGCCGGGTCGCATCGCCATTTCCATGTACATTTTCTCTTTGGTATCAATATTCCAGATGAGTTTCTTGTCCATCCGCACAATGATGATCATGTTGGGGTGGGCTGGCGACTCCATCCGTTGCGCCCAGAGCGAATAGGACACCCAGATTTTGGACTGGGTGGAGCCTTTTTTGTCGGTGGTCACGATGTCGGCCGAGTAGCCTGCGGCGGAAGCCACAGCGGTGACGGCCAGCAAGGTCAGGCAAAGACAGAGAACCAGCAGCATTCGGGTTCGCAGATTTTTCATGGTCAACCTCCCCATAATCATTTAATAATAAAGAGTGATTTGCCATTTGTATTCTGCCTGTTCACAGGGAATCCCTTTGTCAAAACAGAAAATAATCGTATCATTTACGCGAATAGACCAACAGCGCCAGCCAGATCAGGCCGAACGAAACGGCGTGCACCGCAGTGAACGGTTCGTGGTAAAGGAATACGCCGCAAAGCAGGGCGATGGTCGGCGACAGGTACTGGATGAAGCCGAGCATCGACAGCGGCAGTTGATTGGCGGCATTGGCAAACAACACCATCGGCAGCGCAGTGACGATTCCGGCGCCAACCAACAGGCTGGTTTCAAACGGCATCGTCGGGCCGAACACACTGTTGCCTGCGAAGTGCAACCAGACAAGATAAGCCAATCCCAAAGGCGTCAGCAGGCCGGTTTCCAAGATGATGCCGGTTGTTGCGCCCAACCCGAGTTTTTTCTTGGCCAGCCCGTAGAGGGAAAAACTGAAGGCCAGCGTCAAGGCGACCCAAGGCAAACTGCCAAAGTGAAAAACCATGTTGAAAACGCCGCAGGCAGCCAAAAACACGGCAAAATACTGTCTGCGCGACAAATTTTCCTTCAGCAGCAGTACGCCGATCAACACGTTGACCAAAGGATTGATGTAATAACCCAGGCTGGTTTCGACAATCCGGTTGTCGTTGACGGCCCAGATGTAAACCAGCC
>CAZOJA010000295.1:0-1991 GCA_964579955.1 uncultured Veillonellaceae bacterium
TGATCGGGCTGGAACTCGGCGCCGACGACTATGTGTCGAAGCCGTTCAGTCCGCGCGAAGTCGTAGCCCGCGTGAAGGCGATTCTGCGGCGCACCCGCAAAACAACCGAAAAAACCGAACCATTCCGGGTCGGCAAGTTTACCGTCGATACCGCCGGTTATTCGGTCAGCGCCGACGGAGTCACACTCGACCTGACACCGACCGAATACAAGATTTTCGAACTTCTCGCCAGCCGGCCAGGCCAGGTATTCACCCGGTTTCAAATGGTGGAGCAGGTTCAGGGCGTTGCCTTTGAAGGCTATGAACGCACGATTGACGCCCATGTGAAAAACCTACGGCGTAAAATCGACGACAACCCGAAGGACCCCCGCATCATCCAGACCGTTTACGGCGTCGGCTACAAGTTTTCCGGTGATGCCCATGCATAGCATCACCGCACGAATCACCGGCCTGATGTTCCTCTCGATCCTGCTGACCGTGGTCGTGCTGCTGTATCTGGCCAACCACCAGATGGACCTGCATTTCGGCAACTATCTGGCTGCCCAGCGCAGCAACATGGGCATGATGTCGATGATGGGTTCCGCCGAGCAGGATTTTTTGGATAACATCCACCGCTCCCTCTACTGGGTCGGCGGCTTCATTTTACTCATCGGTCTGTTGGCCAGCTACCTGCTTGCCCGCAGCATCACCGTCCCGATCCGCAAACTGGCGGAAGCTCTGGCGGCTGTCGAGATGGGGCAATACGGCCAGACCGTCAGCATCGACACGCGAAGCGAAGTCGGCAAACTGGCCGGCATTTTCAACCGGATGTCGCGCTCGCTGCAGGAACAGGTTGCGCTACGGCGGCGACTCTTGGCGGACGTCGCGCATGAACTGCGGACACCGCTGACCGTCATTCAGGGCAATCTGGAAGGTATGCTGGAGGGTGTCGTAGATAAGAACGACGAAACGCTGAATTCACTGCGGGAAGAAACCGAATACTTGAGCCGGATTGTCACCGATCTGCGCGATTTGTCGCTGGCCGAAGCCGGCCAGTTGAGCCTGGAGAAAGCGACGACAGATGTCAATCTGTTGGTTCATCGGGCCGTCAGCATGCTGGAACCGCTGGCATTCGAGCGGAATGTGTCCCTTCTGGAAGAAGTCGCACCGGTCCCGTCTCTGCTACTGGACGCCCGCCGCATCAGCCAGGTGTTTTACAACCTGCTGACCAATGCGATTCGTTACACACCGGAAAACGGCGAGGTCCGCATCAGCACCCGAACCTTGTCGCGTGCTGGCAGCGACTGGCTGCAAATTTCCGTCCGCGACAACGGCTGCGGCATCGCTCCAGCTGATCTGCCCTACATTTTCGAACATTTTTACCGGGCGGACAAAGCCCGCGACAAAAAAAGCGGCGGCTCCGGCATCGGCCTGGCCATCGTCAAACAGCTGGTCGAAATCCATGGCGGTTTTGTCGAGGCCCACAGCGAACTCGGCCAAGGTTGTCAGTTTGACGTTTTTCTGCCGATTCAGCCGTAACCCTCCGACTACTCGGGAAACGGCAGCCCCTGCCCCGCTTCTTCGTGGGCAACGCCGTCGCGTAGCCGATACAGACGTTTGAAGCGGGGAATGATGATATCGTCGTGGGTCACGACCATGATCGCGGTGTTGAATTGTTGGGCCACCCGCGTGAGCAGCTTCATCACGATCAATGATCGCTCGCTGTCCAGCGGCGCGGTCGGTTCATCCGCCAGAATGAACGGCGGCTGGTTGGCCAACGCCCGGGCAATCGCCACCCGCTGCTGTTCACCGCCCGACAGCTGCGACGGTTTGGCGTGGGCGCGGTGCTCGACCTCCAGTGTGGTCAACAGTTCCATCGCCCGCTGGCGGGCGAATTCGTTGGTTTTGCCGGCCAGCATCGGTAGTAGCGCCACATTGTCCAGCACGCTGAGGAACGGAATCAGATAAGCCGCCTGAAATACGAAACCGATCTTGTCACGCCGCAAGGCGCG
>CAZOJA010000295.1:2091-3244 GCA_964579955.1 uncultured Veillonellaceae bacterium
GCTTGCTGCAGGATCATCGCGACGATGGTCCTGTTTTTTGCGCCAATCAGCTTTAGTACGGCGATTTCACGGATTTTTCCCATCGTCATGTTGTAGATGATCAACGCGATGATCGCGGTGCTGACAATCGCCAGAATCACCATGAACATGCCCAGTTGTCTGAGCGCATTGATAATGACCCGTTCCTGCAGAATTTTTTGCATCTGGTCATAGGTATATACCTCGAAGTGCTTCCAACGACGGATCGTTTCGGCCACCGAGTCGGGATCAAATCCCGGCGTCAGCCGGACCAGCACCGCATTGACCTTGTGGTTGGACTGCTGGGACTCGGTGACCGCCTGCAACAGCCCCGGCGTGCCGGGTCGGTTCAGTTTGGGATTGGCGCCTAGCCGGTTGCGTTCGTTGTAAATCGTGGTGTTGTCCTTCTGAAACTGAATGTCCTGCGCGTCCTGCATCGTAACGAAAACGACAGGGTCTCCACCTGAGGAAACCATGCCGCTGGTCAGACCGACCACGGTGAGGTCGGTGCGGCGGATGCCGATCCGGTCGCCGATCCGAAAACCGGTCTTGATATCGGCAATCGCTTCATAGCGGGCTTTGACAATCGGCCGCCCGGCGATCAGATACGGCGGTTCGCCCGGTTTGCCGGGTTCGAATCCTGCCACCTGGGCCCGCACATCTTTATTCGCATGACGCACCTGCACCGTCAGATAAGCAACGTTACTCGCTTCGGCCACTCCCGGCAGTCCGGCGATGTTGCGCGATACGTCATCATACAACGTCGAAGATTCGGCATACGGACCCATGGTGTCATCCTGCACGACCCATAAATCAGCATGGGTACCGCGTATCAAGGCAATGGCATCATCCATCATGCCGCGGACCAGACCGGTCATCGTCAGCGTGACGCCGATCAACAGTCCCAGACCGGCAGCGGTCAGCACATAGCGGACCCAGCTGTGGGAAATCTCTTTGACTGCCAGATTGATCATGGCTGCTTCACAACCCGGACTTTCATCCCTTCACGCAGCAGTTGCTGACTGTAGACAACCACGTTATCCTGCAGGCTGACTCCTTTTAAAATCTGTACTTTTCCGTCGAGCGACTGGGCGCCGATTTCCACCGGTTGAAACCGCAACGCGCCACTATCGAC
>CAZOJA010000296.1:0-3174 GCA_964579955.1 uncultured Veillonellaceae bacterium
CCGGACCATACTTTGGGGTTATGAATGAACGCCTTACGAATGAACAGGATTTCCATGAACATATAGGTAAATTCATTCCACAGGCTGGTTTTTTGCTTGATCTTATGAAAATCGACCTTCTGATACTTTGAGCCGCCGACCCGATGCGGCAACGGGTATAAATCCCAGCGCAGATGCCGGGGCATTGTGGCATAGCCATATACTTTCCAGGCTGTAACCCCTGCGAACAGCAGCAGGCAAAAATAAAAGTACGGACCGCCGATAAACCAATTGAGTGCGTTCATGGTTCACTCCTCTTTCCCGCGAATGGACAGAATGCGTTAAAATAAGTACGATGGACAAAACCATAATCCAAGGAGGCTGCTTCGATGCAATGGAGACATTGGTTTAAACCGTACCCGGAACTTGACTATATCCAGTTGGAAGTCAGCACCTACTGCAATGCCAGTTGCGCCTATTGTCCCCGCACTGTCGCCGGCAACGCCTGGAACAACCTGCATTTGGCTCCGGCAACTTTGAAACCGCTGCTGCGCCATTTGCCCCGTATCCCTTACATCCATCTGCAAGGTTGGGGGGAGCCGTTGCTCAGTCCGCATTTTTTCGAGCTGGTCGGACTGGTCAAGTCACATGGCTGTCGTTGCGGCACCACAACCAACGGCATATTAATCAATGACAAGACAGCGGAGCGACTGATAACGAGCGGCATCGACCTTGTTGCCTTTTCACTGACAGGCGCCGGCGCATCGCATGACAGGTTTCGCCAAGGTGCGCCCCTGTCGGCGGTACTCAAAGGAATCAAAGCTTTAGCTGTCGCCAAAAAGCAAATCCGAAACATTCCACCGTCCATCCACGTCGCCTATATGCTGCTGCGGGACGGCATCGCAGAAATTCAGCAACTCCCAGCGCTGTTAGCCGGGTTGTCCGTCAATGAGATTGTGGTCAGTACCCTGGACCACCTGCCGCATCCCTGTCTGGCAACGCAACTGATTCAACGCGGCACTCCGGAATGGACGCAACTTGCAGGGCAACTCGCAGAAGTCCAGCAGCAACTGGTAAAAGACGGCACGCGTCTCATTTTTGAATCGAGTCCCTCAGCCGTTTCTTCTGCGACTTGCAGCGAGAGTATTGACCGATCGTTAGTCATCGCAGCCGATGGCGGCATCCATCCCTGTGTTTTTTCGAACTTGCCGGATTTACCAATAGGCACGAAACGTAAATCTTTCGGCTCCCTTCAGCGTGAAGGGTTGGACAAATCCTGGTGGAGCGACAATTACGTCAATTTCCGCAAGTCGTTTGACGACGACGCCGCTGATAAACTTTGCCTGGGCTGCCCCAAACGGTTGGCAGGCAAATGAATTCAAATACCGGATAAATCGGGGAAGAAAACCACCTTTCGACGATTTTCTTCCCCGCAATTCCTGGTCGTTCTTATCGAGACCTAAATGTGAACCCCGAATACAAAGAAGAATACAACCAATAGGACTATCCCTAAACCAAAGGTATAGGTCAGCATTTTAATTTCGATCGGTTGCAGCGGGAACCATTGTTCTTCCATCTCGTTCTGCGCTTCTGCCACCGACGGTTCCACTGTTTTGTTTTCGGCCATGTCTTCTCGCCTCCTTCTATTTGTCTAAACAGCGCGGATTACATAATGGGTGGCTTGACGCCATGGTAGAACAGCCAGGAGATGCCCAGGCCAACCCACAGGATGAATCCGAACAGACATACCGCATAGACACTTACAATACGGCCCATGCCAGCGGCCCACAATTTGCGGACGTTGGTCACGATGCCGATCGAGAAGAAGCACAGGGCAAAGAACATGCTGCGCAGGATGTTCGCCTGACCGGCGCCAGCATCCGCCAACTTGACGATCTTGGGATTATTCAGGCCCATGATCAGCAGAACTGCAAACGTGAACATGAAACCCAGGACGAATTTAGGAAACCGGTTCCAGATCTCCATCGGCGAAATCTTGCAGGCAGCGCCGCCAGTTTTATCCGGACTGCAAGTATCGAGCCGGAACAAACTCCAGATGATCGCCAGCAGGAACGCCCACACGCCGATGAACAAGTCGATGAACAACTTGGTGGTCGTGGCCGCCATCAACATCCAGCCTTCCTGGTACTTGATCCCTAAAGTCGCTTCGGCTTTGGAACGGATCAGAGCATCGGTGATCGCACCGCTGGCAACAGCTCCGCCGTCGCTCTTGACCGCCAGGCCCATCCAGGCCCCTGCGACCATCGGCTCGCCAACCAGGAATCCGGCTGCCAAAAACGGCAGGAAAAGAAGTTCAACCGCAACGAAAACGATAATAACAGCAGACAGGATGACAGGGACATGCGGACGGGCGCGAATCGCTGCGCCGGTTGCGATGGCGGCGGACACGCCGCAGATCGAAATGCCGGATGCCAGGGGAGCGGCCCATTCCGGCGTGAACTTGAAGTATTTACGGGCAATGAAGTAAGTGACCGGCCAGTAAATCAGATAAGCCTCGACCACCGCGCAGACGCCGCGGACGATAACTGTACCCGCCAACGTCATGGCGCTGACGGTTTTTATGCCGATCGCCATGCCGAGGATAACGATGCCGGTTTTAATGAACCACTCCGGACGAGCTGAATCGTGCAAATACTTGGTCAGTCCAGGCATGAAGTTGCCGATGAACAAACCGACAAGCATGGCAAAAATCAGGCCCATTTCGCCCAAACTGAGCGACCAGGGAATTTTAAATGATTTCAGTTGATTCGGCGTGGCGCCGATATAGGCGTTGTTGCCGATTACGATACAGGCAAACGTCAGCCAGTAAATAAGCGTAAATCCACCGGCAAACCGGGCCGGCTTAGAACCCATGATGGTTGCGCCGAAGGTGGTGACTGCCAGCATGAACAACCAGGTTGCGATAGCCGAGCCCCAGAAACCGAGGCCAGCGTAAGTCTTGGTCGCCGGAGTGACCGCCTTGGTAATGTCCACCCAAACATTATGTTTGGCTAACCAGCCCAAGGTATCCATACCGTAGATGGGACCGAGCCCGAGCGCGAAGATGAACAGGCCAAGCCATACTGCCCACCAGTCTTCGCTTTTGAACATTGCTTTGCCTTGATATACTGAGGGATTGCTTTCTGTACTCAAATTGTTTCACCTCTTTCCAAATTGATGAGTCGTCTCAATTGG
>CAZOJA010000297.1:0-3167 GCA_964579955.1 uncultured Veillonellaceae bacterium
TAGGGAATACTGAGGTCCGCGAACTGATTGTAAATCTGTTCGGTCAACTGGCCGTCCTCTTCCAGCACGAAGCCGTCATAAGCGGTGGAAATCAACAAAATTTCCGTCACACGGAATTTGATCAGGTCATGTACGCCGGAAAAACGGGTTTTCAAGTCGGTAAATCGCGTCATCATGCATCAACCACCTTACTGCATCTCTTAAGCAAATCAACAGAATCTCTTTCGTGCCGCCAATTCTTCAGCCGGTCCGCCGAGCCGGGCGAAGCAGATTTCGGATGGCCGGCGGTGTCGCCTGATGGACCACTCGCAGAATCAAATCATATTTGCGATGATAGAGCCAACCGGCGTAAACCACGAGCAAGCCGAGCGCTGTCAGCACAAAGGGGAACGCAAACGATTCGGCGAACACGCTCCAGGACAGATGGCCGAGATAGCCAAAGAAGCCGATGCCACCAAGTACAACGAATACTCGCCGTTCCAACAGCACACCGACAAACATCAAACCGACATTGATCAGACAATAGACCAGTTTCGTCAATTCGGAGTCTGAACGCAACATGGTAAGACCGCCCCAAAAAGAGATCGCGCCGAAAATGTAGAGCCATTTTGCATAATCAATCCTGGCTCGGCGATCCAACCAAAGCGAGGCGACAATCATGCACAGGCCGAAACCGACCGAGACCTTTTGCCGCAGATCAACCGTTTTCATCGTCGCGGCAAGCACCGGAGCAATGTCCATCGACATGAACCAGAGCGTAAATGCGATCGGCGCCGTGGCAAAAGGAATTTTACTATAGCGCAGCGAAATGACCCCTGCAGTCAAGGTGGCGATTTCCATCGGAAACCAGCCGCCGCGAATATAATGATAAAATCCGCGATAACGGCCCGGTTCGTCAAACGGCCATACGCCGAATTCCGACTGCAGCCCGAACACCGCCAGCGGCGTCATGCAAACCGCCATCACTACGAACAGACCGCTTAGAACCGGCAGCTTGCCTCGCCAGTATTTTGCCACAACAATAAACGTCGTCGCATAACCGGCCGCGATCAGAAACAGACCGATGCCGCGAAGGCTTTCCCATGCGGTGTTCATTAGCCAGCCCATTGCGCCGATCACAATCAGCGTGCCTAAATAGTAAAGGAAATTGCTGAACCCTGCCGATTTGTCGTCAACCGGGCTGCGAAGGTCCTCCTGCCCATCTTGCCAGAGCAACTTCAGCTGCTCTGCCTGGGCAGCAGTAATGATTCCGGCAGTCACCGCCAACCGCAATTTTTCTTCCATCCGCTGCAGACGTCCTCCTCATCAGTTCAAATCGTTCCGCGAATACTTCGCCCCTTTTAGCGTGATTTCCAGCGCCAATCCCTTATCGGTCAGTTCATACATCCATACGCCCGGCGACACAGAAAACGCGCCTTGATAAGAAGCCCCGGACACGCTGTCAGTGGCCGAGGCCGTGACCTGACCACCGAACTGCCAACCATTGGTTGTAAAGTCACGCCATGCCTTTTCATTCTCAAAAATGAACACTGCGTTATACGTCTTGGCGCCCAAGCCAAATCCGGCCGTGCCGGTAATCATATCCATGAACACTTCCTGATTGTTGCTGTTGTTAACTGCGATACCCTTGCCAGTCCCGCCGCCGATGAACAGCAGCTTTACACCCCAGTTGCCGAAAACGGCGTATCCGGCGGCATTTTCAACGTAGCCGCGGGCTGCCGGCTGCAAACTGTAGAGTTTTAGCAGCGTTTTGTTGGAAATATCCCGGATATGCTGGCGCTTTTCTTCCTGGCTGGCGGCACTGGCAGCCGACAAAGACACTCCCAACAACAAGATCAATGCACACGATATAAGTTTTGCCCACCAGCTATGCTTGTTTTTCATCACATGACCTCCTTATCGCCGGTTGCTATATATAATCGTTATCGGATCATTGACATCATTTGGCTTCATTATGGCATGCAGCAATAACTTTAGGCAAGTTGTTGATTGGACCGAAGGATAAATCCTATCACTGGCGAATATAGGAAATTACGAGACTGCGAAAGATAATTTTGAAAGAAGAAGGAGAGTTGCACTACAATGAAAGATCGACGAAAAATACTCATCGCTGGGCTGCTGGCCCTATTCCTCGCAACCGGTCTGCTTGGCGGTTGCGGCGGCGACAAGAAACCTGCCGAAAAGCCTGCCGCACCGACCGCTTCCGCTCCCGCCGCGCCGGCAAAACCAGCGGCGGAGGAAACAATTGCCGCAATCATGATGAAGGCGAAAAATGCGCCGGGCGTTTCGTATGACATGGTCATGACCGCTCCCGGCTTTTCCAATACCAGCAAACTCTGGAGCAGCAAAGACAAAATGCGAGTGGAAAACACGTTTGAAGGCAAAAAAATGATTACGATCGTGGACGGGGACATTACCTACATGTATAATCCGGAAGAAAACGTCGCCATGAAATTCTCGGGCAAAAATCTACCGACTGGTATGGAAGGCAAACCGGAACATCCATCCGATTACCAGGACAATATCGTTAAGGATTCGATCAAGTCGCTCGAAACCGTGGTGTACGAAGGGGTGAAGTGCCGCGTCATCACTTTTGTCGACAAGGAAGACGGCGCAACTGCAAAAATGTGGCTGCGCGAGGACTATGGCCTGCCGATGAAACAGGAAGTCGTCAGCAAAAAGGGCGAAAAAATGACGATCGAATACAAAAACATGAAAATCGGTGCTCAGGCGGCCGATCTGTTCAAACTGCCGGCTGGCGTTAAAGTTCAGGACATGAATGCGATGATGCAGAACATGCCGAAAAACAAGCAGTAACCCCTAATGCCGCAATAAGAATAATACCATGCGACAAAAAGACGAGCTTGCAAAAGCCCGTCTTTTTGTCGCATGGCGCACTCCGCCAGATTATTGCACACTGCCGTCCGGCCTGAACGTTACGACCGTCCCTGCCCGGAATGCTGCGGTCTGTGTATGTTGAACATTGGTATACAAGCTGGTATTGTTGAGCAAGGTCCCACTTAACACCGACCCTTCCTCTCGAAAAGAAACCGGGCTACCAGCCTGAAACGCAGCCGTCATCGTGCGGTTCGTGTTGATATAAAAACTGGTGTTGTTGAGGATCGTCCCCGCTGCGACACTGCCTTCCGGGGTAAAGGAGACGCCGG
>CAZOJA010000298.1:0-3156 GCA_964579955.1 uncultured Veillonellaceae bacterium
AGGGAGCTGAAGTCACTTGTATATTCGCCATCAACCGCTATTTTCCTTCGAAACCTTACAGGAATATCAACCAAAAACTCGACTGACTCTGCTCTTTGAAACCTTGGATCTTCACCCCTGCTTAAAGGAGCTTCCTGCCAAATCCATCCGCGGACCCAAAGGCTATTGCGGCTACGCTCTGCTAAGAGCCCTACTTGCCAAGCAACTGTTTCAGATTCCCACCTTTACCCTGTTGGTGGAGCGCCTGGCGCAGGATTTGTCCTTTGCTTACGACTGCGGGTTTCGCATTGGTGACGCCCGCCCCTCGGTGGCAACCTTCAGTCGCTTCTATCAACGCCTCAGTCAGACTGGAGCGCTGGGTAAACTCTTTGAATCCTTGGTCAGTCAGGCGCTGGAGCAAAATATCGCCATTGCCGATGTCGTGTCCATCGATGCCAGTCAAATCAACGCCTATGAAAAAGCCAGGCCCAAGAAACAAATCACCGACGATGAGCTTGCAGCCAATTGGGGAGCTAAACGCGATACGCACGGCAATCAGATCACTTGGTTCGGCTATAAACTCCATCTTGCCGTAGACGCCAGAAGCGAGTTGCCGTTGTCTTTGACCGTCACACCGGCGCATCGGCATGATTCAACCCAGGCGATTCCCTTGATGGAACAACTCCCGGTGCAGCCGGAAGCGTATTGTCTGGATATGGGCTATGATGTCAAGGGGATTTATGAACATGTACACAGCCGGGGCGCAAAAGCGATCATTCCGCTAAACCGGCGGGGAGAGAAAGAACCGCCTGCGGGGCTTGCTGCAAACCGAACCCCGGTCTGTTCGATGGGATATCCGATGGTGTACTGGGGCGCCGATGTCAAACGCGGGGAGTTAAAATTTCGCTGTCCGCATGTTTGCGGCAAAGTCGATTGTCCGCAGGGAAGCAGTTGGTGTTCTGCTTCAAATTACGGGATGGTCGTGAAGTGCAAGATTGCGGATGATCTGCGGAGTCATAGCCTGCCGCACCGGGCAAGTCGCAACTGGAAAGAGCTTTACAATCTTCGCACTGCGGTGGAACGAGTATTCTCCCGCCTGAAAGAGATGCTGGGAGCCGATTCGTTGAAAGTGCGAGGGCTACAGAAAGTAACGGCGCATATGACGCTTTGCTGTATAGTTTTATTGGCAGGCACGCTGGCGCTTAACCGAAACCAATCGAAATCGATTGCGTAAAAGAAGTTAATCAACGGCCCAATAGCAGCCTCAAAGGAACTCATCTACCCTTTTTTCTGTCATGCAGGCCCTGCGACGTTTCAGAACAGTGGTTGCTGGCGTTTATTGGCAAGAAAATGGCAAGGGGTGTACCGAACCGTTGGCGGCTTTTGACAGATTTTGAATTATGCAAAAGGCTCAGTTAAATATATAAGCGGGGAGTTGCAGATGTTTGGCATAGCATTGATTCTCGTCATAGTTGTAACCGGAGGCATTATCGCGTTCATCGGTGACCGCATCGGCACTCGTATCGGCAAGCGACGCTTGACCTTGTGGGGCTTGCGCCCCCGTTATACTTCGATTATCATCACGATTCTAACAGGCATTCTCATTGCCGGATCGACCATGGGGGTTCTGACCGTCATTTCATATGACGTCCGTACGGCCCTGTTTGGCATGGAGGAATTGAAAAAACAAGCCCGGGAACTGGCTAATGAGGTGGAACAAAGAACCAATGAACTCATAGCAGCTCGATCGGAAATTGACAAGAAAAACATCGAATTTGCTGCTACAAACCAGCGGATAGCTGCCATCAGCAACGAACTGCAGTTACTCCAACAGAACAAACAAACGCTTGATGCGCGGATTACTGCGCTGAATACCGCGAGAACAGATCTCCAGAAAGATATTGACCACCTAAACGAACTGACCGCCAACCTGCGAAAGGGGATTGCGACAGTTCGGGTGGGGACTATTGTTCTTCGCGCTGGTGAAGTACTGTCCGTAAATGTGATTCAGGGGGGAGGACCCCGAGTTGACGTTGAA
This sequence comes from uncultured Veillonellaceae bacterium, assembly GCA_964579955.1. GTDB lineage: Bacteria > Bacillota > Negativicutes > UBA1444 > UBA1444 > UBA1444. The sequence goes on from CAZOJA010000298.1 coordinate 2,018, forward strand.
CGTCGGTTGGCCGATTATATGCAGGCCGCCAACGCACGGCTGCGGGACCGGTTTCAAATTCAGGACCCCCAATTGGATATGATTTTTATTTCTCGAACTCATGCGGAAGAAGTGATTGCCTTTTTGACCGCCCAGTCAGAAGCCATCGTTCTCCGACTATTGTCAGCCGGCAATGTGGTGGGCGGCGAACCGGTCATTGGCGAGTTTGAAGTCTTTTTCAATCATATGGTGTTTGAACAAGGGACAGTGGTTTTCCGCGATCAGGTCGATTATAATGGCGAGGCTCGGAACGCCGAGCAAATTATTGCGAAAATTTTGCTTAAAGTTAATGAAATTGCCGTGCAAAAGGGAATTATCCCGGACCCCTTGCAGGGAACGGTCGGTGTGGTTTCGATGGAGCAGTATTTTGAAGCTGTGAACCAGTTGCGTAAACATAAAGGAGCCGTGGAGATCAGCGTGATCGCTACTGAAGAAGTTTTTTCAGCTGGACCGTTGCGGATTCAGATTCAGGTTCGCGCTGCCGCAGATTCGCTGTTAAACCCGGCGTTATGACGACAGGGCGGCTGCTGGCGGTGGACCCCGGACGCGAAAAATGCGGACTGGCGGTGGTGGACCGGCAACAAGGCGTTTTGGCCCACGCTATCGCGCCAACGGCTCAACTGGCCGATCTGGCTGGAGAATGGATCAGCTGCTATGGCTGCCGGACTATCGTGATCGGTGACCGAACAGCCGGCGCCGGGGCAGCGCAAGTTCTGGAAAAACTGCTGTTGGAACGGAAAATCGACCGGCTTGTGCCGGTGGATGAGCACAAATCTTCACTGGAAGCCCGCGCCCGTTACTGGCAAGCCCATCCTCCGACAGGCTGGCGACGGTTTTTGCCGGAAGGATTGCGGTTTCCTCCTTGCGCAATCGACGATTATGCTGCTATAATACTTGCGGAGCGGTACTTTCAAGCAGATGTGAAAAATTTGTAAAATAAATTTGATAACTTTTTAAAACTTAGCAGGAATATTAAAATTGTTGGTGAATACATATAAAAGTGAAATGCGATCGGGCATTAACTGTGGTCTGAACACCGAAGGATAACGTCGGGGAAGAAAGGAGGTGTACTCATAGGTCCCGGATCGAAGTCTGAAGTA
>CAZOJA010000299.1:0-3156 GCA_964579955.1 uncultured Veillonellaceae bacterium
CTGCCAAATTGTGATTTCGTCTGGTTCCTTCGCACATCAGGATTCCTTGGCGTTTGAGGCGAAGATTCAATTCTTCGGACATTAAATACAGACGCAGCCCTTTTTCACAGCCGATGGGCGGGCGACCGCGCTCCCCTTTGGGATAGAAAAGTTCACTCTGTTCCATATAATAATGAACCGGAACCGATGAAATTCGGCTCCGGTCCAATACTTGCTTTATTTATCCATCGCGATGCATTGTCGCAACAATGTCCGCCAGCACTTCGTTCGCTTTGGCATACGATACTTGGCAGGTTCCCACCGCAGAATGGCCGCCGCCGCCATGTTTCAACATTAACGAACCGACATCCGTTTTCGAAGACCGATCAATCACACTTTTACCGCAGGCAAACACACAGTTTTGCTTCTCTCTGCCATCAACTATCCAAACCGAGATGTTTTGCTGCGGGTACATCGAATAGATGAGGAATCTGTTGCCAGTATAAATGGGGCTGACGTCACGCAGATCGGTAATGATCACGTTGCCCACCACCCGGGTATGCGCGGCGATCATTTCTTTAAATAACAGTTCTTGTTCGAAATACCGCTTGACTCGTTCCTGCACATCTGGTACGGCTAAAATTTCATCGATGGTTTTCGTTCGGCAATACTCAATCATATCTTCCATCAATTGATAGTTGCTGATTCGATAATCGCGGAAACGCCCCAAACCGGTCCGGGGATCCATCACAAAGGAGAGCAGAATCCATCCTTTGGGCTGAAGAATTTCTTCCACGGTCAAATTGCCGGAATCCGACTTGTCGACCGCCGCCATCAGTTCATCGAAGTGAGATCCGAACTTCGCGCGACCTCCGTAGTAATCATAAATCACACGCGCGCAACTGGGAGCAGGTCGGCTTTCACCTTTATATTCGCGACGCAGGGAACCTCGCTCGGCTTCGCTTGTGTGATGATCGAACCATAAGCCGCAGCCAGGTACATAAGGTACGTTTGCCAGCACATCGTCGGACTTGACTTCAACCAATCCATCCTGCAGATCTTTGGGATGCACGAACTTCATTTCCGAAATCAGTCCCTGTTCCTTCAATAAAACCGCGCAAGCAAGACCGTCGAAATCCGACCGTGTTAATAAGCGCAAAATGATCGCCCCTTTTCACCCCAAAATTCTATACTGGCGAGATATTCGCCGTTTGTTGTCAGATTCCTGCTTGCCTATCAGACTTTGAACCGATTCACAGCCTTCTGCAATTCATGAGAAAGGTACCCTGAATGTTTATTGCAAGCCTTCTACGGCAAATGCACTTTCCGGAGTAAAGGTGTTGGACGAATTGTTATGCAGCGCGAAGTAAAGTTGTTTTGGTGCTTGGAAAACTCAACACGCCGTCGAAGCCGATATTATCGGACGAAAAACTTAACAGAAACTTAACAACCCGTTAATCATTAGCAGGTTGCTTTTGTGTTATCTTTAGGTTGTTATGCGAAGCAAGCGAATAAGCCCTGCAGGAGGCAAGACCAAATGGAAAACAAGATCCAGGTCAGTAAACTGAAACTATATTATACAGAGCATCTGGCGCTGAACAAGGTGTCGATCGATGTGGCCAAGAACAGCGTGTTGGCGCTGATCGGCCCCTCCGGCTGCGGCAAATCCACATTTCTTAAGACGCTGAACCGGATGAACGACCTGATCGAAGGCGTGCGGATCGAAGGCGAAGTGTTGCTGGACGGTGAGAATATTTTCCACCCGGATGTGGATGTGGTTCATCTGCGCAAACGGGTCGGCATGGTGTTCCAGCGCCCCAACCCCTTTCCGATGTCGATTTACGACAATATCGCCTATGGGCCGAGGATTCACGGACTGCGCAACAAGACGAAACTGGACGAGATTGTTGAAAGCAGCCTGACCCGTGCGGCTTTATGGGACGAGGTCAAGGACCGACTGAAGGCTTCGGCGATGGCGATGTCAGGCGGGCAGCAACAACGACTCTGCATTGCCCGATTGTTGGCGGTGGAACCGGAAGTGCTGTTGATGGACGAACCCTGTTCGGCGTTGGACCCGATTTCGACGATGAAGATCGAAGAGTTGGTATCCGAACTGAAAAAGGAATATACCATCGTTATGGTCACGCACAACATGCAGCAGGCGGCCAGGGTATCGGACTCCACGGCGTTTTTCCTGATGGGGGAAATGATTGAACAAGACAAGACCGATACCATCTTTACCCGTCCGCGCGACAAGCGGACTGAAGACTATATCACCGGACGCTTTGGATGAGAGGAGACTGACGATGACGGTAGTTCGACAAAATTTCGATCAGGATCTGGAAGCGTTGCGCCAGGAACTGGTCCGCATGGGCGAAATCGTGCAAGTTTCGATCAAGGATGCGGTAGAAGCGCTGGCAAAAAGAGACAAGGACTTAGCCCGCCGCGTGATGGAAGGCGACGATGTGATCGACCGGATGCAGGTGGAAATCGAAGACCGCTGCATTTCGCTGATTGCCCGCCAGCAACCGGTGGCGACCGATCTGCGCATTCTCGGCACCGGGCTGAAGATTACCACCGATCTGGAACGGATTGGCGACCATGCCTTTGATATCGCTAAAATCGTCCTGTTGATCGGCGATGAGCCCTTGATCAAACCCTTGGTTGACATTCCCCGCATGGCGGAAATTTCCCAGAAAATGCTCAAGGACTCTTTGCAGGCTTATCTGAAGTTGGATATCGAACTGGCGGAACAGGTCTGCCGGGCGGATGACAAGGTCGATGACCTATACAACCAGGTGTTTCGCGAGTTGCTGACCTATATGTTGGAAGACGCGAAAAAAATAAAACAGGCGACGCAACTCATTTTCGTCGCCCGTTATCTGGAGCGGATCGCCGACCATTCGACCAACGTGGCGGAATGGGTGATTTATTTGGCAACTGGCGAGCGGTTGCGCAAAAAATAACGTCAAACGGGTTCTGCCGCAGGCAAGCTGAAGACGAAGGTCGTGCCCGCGTCCGGCTTGCTCTCCACTTCAATCGTGCCACCCAAACCATCCACCAGTTGTTTGACGATGGCCAAGCCGAGGCCCGTGCCGCCAACCGAGCGAGCGCGGGCCTTATCTATCCGATAGAACCGTTCAAAAATGCGCGGCAAATCTTCGGCCGGAATGCCAA
>CAZOJA010000300.1:0-3155 GCA_964579955.1 uncultured Veillonellaceae bacterium
TCAGTTCGGCCTGGAGCCTGCGGACGAACTCGCGGGTGGCCTCACGGGCCATCCCGTTGTTTTCCGGCCCGTTCGCTTCATGGGTCACGCCGTTTTCCGGCGTGTTCACAGCCAGAACCAGGTCCGGTTTCTCGGTCCAGTCCAGTTTCAAGCCGCCGGACAACTGGATATGTTGCGGGATCGTTTCACCCAGCGGCCGGTCCTCATAGGAAGCGACCGTAGTCCCGCCGGCGCCCGGTGCATAGAACACCTTGACAAACGGCATCTGAAAGGTAACGCCGTTGATCGCGCGAACCACCATGCTCATGCCCAGATTGTCGGCCCCCGGAATCGACAGATAACCGGACGCCCCGATATCGACGCCGGCCTTGTTCAACCAGCGGCCCTCCTGATTCGAAGCGGACAACGGCGACGAATCATCGCGCCCCAGCAGCAAATAATCGATTACACCTTCGCGCACCAACTGCTGCAAGGCCAGGTTGACCCGGTAATTTTTCTGACGACGGCTGCGCCAGTCTTTCAAATGCTCTGCCGGCACCTGCATCAGCAGTTGTTGCAGGCGTCCGGACTCTGCCGCCGACAGTCCGGCGGTCTCCCGCTTGTCTTCCAACGCGGTGACTTGGAAAATCGTCGGACCGAACCGTTCGTAATAGCGCGGTTCTGTCGCACCAGCGCTCATTTTCGGCGTACGCATGATCGTGCCGAATGCGTAAAGCCGCAGCGAAGGATACTTTTGTTTCAGTTGCCGGAACATCGCCAGGCGCTGCTGCAATTCTTCAATAGTCAGCATGTGGGTGCGCGATGCCACCAAGCCACCATAAATCAGCGAATCGGTCGACACCACCAATGCGTCGGCTGTCGCGGCCTGAGCAAACACCCATTGCCAGAGCCCTGACACGTCCCCCGGTCGGTCGCGGCCGGCAATCCAAGCTTCGGATGGCGTAGCGATGCCGATCCTGGCCGCCCGCACGCTGTCGACCACGTATTCGAGGTTCACCGGACGGTCATCCATCGGTACATAGCCGACCGTCGCCGCCTCGGCGACCGGGCCGGCCCACAGTAGCAACAGCAACAACAATCCGATCGCGGTTTTCACTGCGACGCCCCTTTCCTTTCCTGCTGTTTCGCTTTCTGCATCAGCGATTTGAGCGACCAGTCGGCCAATTCGGTGGCAAACGGTTCAACCATCGCCGGCGAAGCCGGTTGACCCAGCGCCAACTGGATCGTGCTCCAGATTCCTTCTTTCTCAAATCCCTTGCGCCAGGCTGCCACGCCGGCCAATTCATATTTGTTGGCCAGTTCGACTTTCAATGCCAGCGACTTGGCGTCTTCGATCCAGACCTTGTAACGGTAATCTGCGTCTGCATATTCGATGTAGTACTGACCGGCGCTGTCCAACCAACGGGGCGTCAGCCCATGCTGGGCGATCCGGTTTTCCACGTCGCTCATCCACATCGTCGAGGCACGGACCCGAACCCGACCGTTGCCGAGGTCGGTCTCGCGCCATTCACGCGTGTAGAAAGGCACGCCCATCAGCAGTTTTTCCTTGGGCACATATTGCAGTGTGCTCTGGATGCCGCGTTCGACCCAGCCGAGCGAAGCGACCGATCCGGCCACCGGGCTGGTCCGCCAATGCTCGTCATACGTCATTACCATGAAATAATCGACGATTTTCCCTAGCGCCGCCCGATCATAGCAGTTGGACCACATCGGCACACCGGAGGGAACAGTCGCGTCAATCGACATGACCATGCCCTGTTGCCGCAGTTTATCGGTCAACTTGGCAACAAATGACGTCAGGCGGTCCTTGTCGTCATCGTAGACATTTTCAAAGTCGATATTGATACCGTCCAGGTCATATAGCGCCGTAAACAGCAGCAATTGGCGGATCGCCCGGTCCTGCGCCGCTTCGTCGGCCAGAAACGCCTTGGTCATGTCCGGATCGAAACTGTTGGAAATCAGCGGCCAGACCTTGTATCCCTTATCGTGCGCATCCTGAACGTATTTCCATTCCGCCCGGCTGGCCACGGTCCCGCTGCTGTCAGTCACCGCAAACCAGGTCGGTGAAATCACCGTCAGGCCGGGGATTTTTTCCTCACGCGCCAAATCAGCCTGCTCTGCGAGGACATGGTCCCAGACCAGACTGATTTTGCCGTTCGGTTTGAACGGCGGACGCTTCGCCTGCAACTGGTTGGCAGACCTGCCGACGGCAGGTCCCGGCAGCTTACGCACAATCAGAGGTTCTCCTGGCTGCGCTCGCTCAATCGCAATCTGAAAAAACTTCTCCAGCCCTTTCAGGTTCAACATCGGTGCTCCCATCACCGGAGTGGCGTTCAACTGGAAATCGACTCCCGCCTGCAGGTAAGTGGTCAACTCAGGTGTTTCCATTTCGAAAGCCGGCCGTTCAAGCGATACCGACAAACCGGTCCGACCAGCCGACAGAGTCAGGCCGTTGCCGTTCCTCAGGTAATCGGTCACCACCGCCAGCGGCACCAACGCCTCATGTTTGCTGACAAAGCCGGTATGCGGCGTTTTGACCAGTGATCCATCCGATTGCCGGATCGACACCGGCACGTAAGGATCGGCAAAATCCTCTGCAGGCGCCGTCATCCCCGGCGTCGAAATCGAGCAAACCAACATTAACAGCACCAGCAAGCTTTTTGACAACAACTTTCTCACATTCTCATCCTTTCGTTTCGTCAAAGATTCCCTCAAAACAACCTTCTTGCGCCCAGATAACGGGTGTTCCAGTATGGCGACGCTAAAGAAGCCACTGCGACCCCGGTGCCGGAATTGGCGCCGATAAAGTTTCCGTCGCCGACATAAATGCCATTGTGCGAGGCGCCAGGTTCATAGGTTTCAAAAAACACCAGATCGCCCGGCTGCAGTTCTGTCGGCAGCACCTTGCGGCCCAGTTCATACTGCACGTCGGCTGTGCGCGGCAAGTTGATCCCGATCTGGCGGAACACGTACTGGACGAAGCCGGAACAGTCAAATCCCGCCGGCGTCTCGCCGCCCCATACGTAAGGTACGCCGCCAAAACGCATGGCAATGTTGAGCAACCTCGTTATATCCTTTTTGCCGTAATTGCCGCCTTTGCCGTAATCCATCAGAAAATGCCAGGTGATTTCATCGACCACGCCGGTCTGGTTCAG
>CAZOJA010000301.1:0-3147 GCA_964579955.1 uncultured Veillonellaceae bacterium
CCGCCCGCTTTAGCCCTGTCATTTCCGTTTTGTCAGCAAGGGAGTAGCTGGTTTGCACCTCCCGTCCTGTTGCTCTTTCTACCAGGCATGGCGTCAATTCATCGATTTCTATTTCTATTCCTTGCAATGTTATGTCCGCCTTTCCCTGTCTGTTTCGCTAGTTTCAATTGGTGAAATTATAGCATGATTTCAGGCGTCGCCGATATTGATTAACGACGTCGCTTTCTATTGATCTCTAAACAGGAGTTTAAACCTACCTGCAGAATAAGTAATCAATGATATTTTTCAAAACATACAGGTATTATCAGAATATTGATGTCGAGAAATCCATAAGTCTGTAGCTATCCTTCAAGCGAAGTTTTTCTTCGAGAACAAGGGGGAAAATCAATGGAACGGTCTGTAGTATTATCAATCGAAGATAATCCTGTTGACTCAAAACTGATGCGCATATTATTAGAATCATGCGGAAAGCTGCGTTTTAAAGTTATGACTGCCGGTACGCTTGCCGCCGGAATCCAGGCAGCCATGTCGGGACCTGTCGACCTGGTGCTGCTTGATTTAAATTTATCAGACAGCGTAGGCCTGGATACCTTGCGACATATGCTGACATCCTTTCCTACAATAGCGATCGTCGTAATCACGGGAGTTGAAGAAGAGCAGCAAGGACTGGAAGCCTTGCATTTGGGCGCGCAGGATTACTTGATAAAAGGTCAGTTTAGCGAAAGAGAATTGAAGCGCGTCATGCAGTTTGCTATTGAACGAAAACGAATGAAAGATGATTTGCGGGAAAGCGAGAGACGGTTCCGCGCGTATTTTCAGGAAAACAAATCGGTGATGTTATTGGTGGACAAAGAATCCTTCCGTATCGTTGACGTCAATCCGGCAGCAGTCGACTTTTACGGCTACTCCTTGGAGCAATTGAAACAAATGAAAATCAGCGAAATCAACATGCTGTCACCGGTTGAAATTGCGGAAAAAATAAAAAAAGCAGCTTTGCGGCAAGAAAATGTCTTTTTGTTTCCGCATCGTCTGGCAAGTGGTGAAATTCGGCAGGTGGAGGTACATTCCACCCCGATACATGTCGGAAAAACAGAACAACTTCTGTCCATCATTCATGACGTTACCGAGCGTGTCCGTCTTGAAGAAAAGCTCAAAACCCAGGAAGAAAACCTGCAAAGGATCCTCCAGGGGACCCGTGCCGGAACCTGGGAATGGAACGTGCAGACTGGTGAAACTGTTTTCAACGAGCGCTGGGCTGAGATCGTGGGGTATACACTCGACGAGTTGCAACCTGTCAGTATTGCGACTTGGATGCGATTGACGCATCCGGAGGATTTGGAGAAATCCGACAAATTACTGCAGGAGCATTTTCAAGGGAAACTGCCGTATTATAGTTTTGATTCAAGAATGAAGCATAAGAATGGAACGTGGGTTTGGGTCTATGATTGCGGCAGCGTGACCACGTGGGATGAAAAAGGGAATCCGGTAAAAATGTTCGGCACCCACATCGATATCACCGAACGTCGGCAGGCGGAGGTGGCGCAGGAACGAAATGCGCTGATACAATCCGTGCTGCGGGAAATTGCCGATACCGCAAATACCGCGCTTTCGCTGGAAGATCTATATGCTGCTGTAAATCGGTTGACGAACCAGGTTCTGCCGAGTGATATTTTTCATCTGGCTCTGCTTGACGACAACAACACACAAATTGTGGATGGCTACAGCCGGGACACAAAGAATTATGTTGCAAAGCGAAGACCGATAGCAAAGGGCTTAACCGAATACACATTGAAACACGGCAGGACCCTCCACGTTACAGCGAGCGAGCTTCAACGGCTGCAAGAAAGCGGTGAAGTAATCCGCCAAAGCAGTTCGCCTATACATGAATGGTTGGGAGCTCCCCTATTCACTTCTTCGGGAAAAGGAATCGGAGTGTTAGCTATAATTTCAAGAAACCCGGCGCAGTCATTTCAACCCGGAGATGTTGAAGTTTTGGCGATCATTGCCGCGCAGGTGTCAATGGCGATCGAGCGAAAGCAATCGGAAGATGCCATCCGCTCCAGCCAGGCCCGGTATCAGGCCTTTATGGAGCAGTCCTACGAAGCGCAGGCAGTGATAGATATCCAGACCCAGGAAATCGTGGAGATCAATCGCAGGGTTACCGAACTCTTCGGTTATTCTCTGCCGGAGGACTCGCCACTATACGCTAAGCAAGTGGCTATGGAACCCTTGGAAAACATGTATAGTCGATATGTGACGATAAAAGAGCAACGTTTTTTGCCTGTTGCAACAATGACTTTTCGCCATAAAAATGGCACTGCGGTTCTTGTAGAAAGGGCAGGAACGGTTGTCACCATTGATGGACGGGACTATTTGCTGGTCAGCATGCGCGATATGACGATGCAGCGCCGCCGCGAAGCGGAACTGGCACGGGATGTGAAGCTAGCCAGCCGGGTGCAGCGGGAGTTGTTGCCTGCATTGCCTGTCTCGCCCCTAATCACACTACGCAACCTCTACTATCCGGCACATGATGTCAGCGGAGATTCCTACCAAATGGAGTGGAAAAATGAGGGGATGCTGCTGCGTGGTTTCCTGATTGATGTGTCCGGCCACGGATTGGGCACGGCGCTACAGACTTCTTCCATCAGTGTGCTGCTGAGGGAGAATACCAGAACAAGCACGTCCTTGCTGGAAGAAGTGCAGCGGGTGAATGCGCAGGCGGCAAAATATTTTGCCGAAGGGTCCTATGCCACGCTGCTCGGGTTTGATCTGGATCTGTCACGGCGAGAACTGCGGTATGTCGGTGCTGGGATTTCGAAGTTTTTTATCAATGGCAGGGAAATCCTGACCCCCGGCATGTTCATCGGCATGTGGGAGGATGCAGAGTTCGAAGCAGGACGGATTCCCGTGGCGGCAGGAGACTGTCTCTATTTCCTCACGGATGGTTTTACCGACCTGCTGGCACAGCCTGAGAATAACAACTTCTGGTCGATGGACGGGAAGGACTTCGAAGCGGATGTGGCAGCGCTGGAAAGATTGGCGGAAAGTGGCATGTTGCGTGATGACGCAACAGGGGTGTGTTTCAAAATAATGACTTAATGCGGCAAGAAAAACAGGCGCCGACAACGCTGGGGCAGGGACGAGGAA
>CAZOJA010000302.1:0-3139 GCA_964579955.1 uncultured Veillonellaceae bacterium
GGGGCGCACTGCCCCGCAGGCTGCGAACCGCAGCCACCATCCCGCCGTGATAGGCGTTGAAATCGTCCGAATGCAGCAAATTGACTTCCCGGTTGTCCTCGTTTTTTACCGTCACTTCCAGCGTAGCCAGGCGCTGGCTGAACCGTTCCGGCAGAAACTCGCCCTTGGCTTTGGCCCCGTAAGCATAAGCGCCCCAACGCACGTACACTTTCCCCAGATCGTCCACGCTTTCCCAGTTTTTCGCTTCCAACAGCGCTCCGACACCTGCGCCGTAGCTGCCGGGCGGGCAACCGAATATCCGGTAGCCTGCCTGCGCACGCGCCTCTTTGTCGCCAAGTCCTGTCTGCGTCAATTCCGCCGCTTCTGTTTCAATATGTTTCCGCACAAAATTTTGCTCAAAAGGTTCATCCTGAGCCGCCGCCAGCGCCACCGCCCGGTCCATCCACTGCACCGCAAACGGCATCGCATCGCGAAACAGGCCGCTGATCCGCGCGGTTACATCAATCCGGGGCCGCCGCAACTCCGCCAGCGGAATCACTTCCAGCCCGGTCACCCGACCGCTGCTTTTTTGCCACACCGGGCGAATGCCAAGAAAATATAGAAACTGGGCAATGCACTGTCCACGGCTGCGCATATTGGCGCCGCTCCACAAAATGGCACCGATGCTCTCCGGGTAATGCCCTTCCTCGGCAACAAAGCGTTCGATCAGCAAATCACCCAGCTGCTTGCCGCATTCCCAGGCAACTGGCGAAGGCAGCATGCGCGGATCAACGCCATAAAAATTGCGGCCCGTCGGCAAAATATCGGCCATCCCGCTGGTCGGCGCGCCGGCCGGTCCCGGTTCGACAAACCGCCCGCCCAGAGCAGCCAGCGAATTGTCCATTTCTTGGGCCGTCAGCGCCAGATTACGTTGCAGCTGGCCGCACAGGTATTGCAGCACCTGGTATAGCGCCGCCAACTCTTCCGCCGCAACATTTTGCAGCCACGCCAGCTCCGTTTGCAGAATCGGCCATATAGAATCCAACTCGAAATCCGATGCCAGCAGTCGTTGCACCAGGTCGCGACAGACTTCACGGACCTCGCCCAGCACAGAGTCGTCATCAGCGCCGTAACCTTTGATTGCCGCCACACTGGCGAACAGAGAGGGAATATCGCCATTTTGCAGCCGGGTCATCGCCAGTAAATATTCCACCAATGCATCGCCTGCCGGCGCCTCGCCGAGAATATGCAGACCAACCCGGATTTGCATATTTTTCAGCTCGTTGACACAGGCATGCAGTTTTTCCAGATAGTCCGCAAAATCTGCATCCGCTTCCGGCGGTTTCACCGCATCGGTCAGATTTGCCGCTTTTGCCGCCGCCAGGATTTGTTGCGCGGTTTCCGGCAATTTTTCCGGTTGATTGAGTCGGTAGTGCCAGTATTCATCCACCAGCCGTTCCACTACCGCCAGTTCGTCATAAACGCCGGCATGACTCATCGGCGGCGTCTGATGGCCGATCAGGCAGGCGGCGCCCCGCCGTTTCGCCTGCATCCCCTCGCCAACGATGGTAATCAGATAGGGATAAATATTCGGCAAATCGCCCAGCGCCAGTTCTGGGTAACACTCGCCGGACAGGCCGGTCGCTTTCCCTGGCAACCACTCCAGCGAACCGTGAGTTCCGATATGCATCACCGCGTCAGCGCCAAACTGGTTGCGCAGCCATTCATAATAGGCAAGATAATGATGCGTCGGCGCGCAGTCCGGCGAATGATAAATCTTGGCCGGGTCCTCGCCAAAGCCGCGCGGCGGCTGAACACCGACAAAAACATTCCCCAGCAGCATTCCCGGCGCCAGTAAAGCATCGCGATGCACAAACACGTTTCCCGGCGGCGTTCCCCAATCATTTGCCAGTTGCGCAGCCGGTTTGGCCGGCAACTGATCAAACCATTTTCGATAATCTGCCGCTGATAAACGGTTCGTTACTGCATCCGCCGCTCTTTCATCCATAAATTCCCGGTCATTGGTTCCGCAGGCAATCAGCGAATTCATCAGGCTCTGACTATCAGCCGGCAAGGTCCCGACATTATAGCCTGCCTGCTGCATTCGCCGCAGCAAAGCCAATACGCTGGCCGGTGAATCCAGCCCGGCAGCATTGCCAATACTGGCGTTGCTCGGCGGATAGTTGTGAAAAATTATTGCGACCTTCTTCTCCGCATTGGGTTTATGTCGCAACCGCGCCCACTTTTCCGCCTTGCGGGCCAGTAAGTCCATTCTTTCGGCAATCGGCGGATGGTGGATGTCACCGCCGCCCCGATCCTCTTTACTGGCAAACGGAACGCTGTGAATCACGCCGTCAAACTCCGGCAACGAAACACTGAACGACAAATCCAGCGGGGTAAGTCCCTCCAGGTTTTCCCGCCAATCCGGCTCGCTTTGCAGCAAAGTATACGCCTGCAAAATCGGTCGATCCAATCGTTTAAAAAAGGAGATATCGATCGGTCGCCCCACTGTCAGCGAAAACTTCAGCGTATTGATCAATACATCAATCAGCCAGCCGGATTCATCGCGAAAATAAGTTTCGACCGCCGTATCGACACCGGTGCTTTGTTGAAGCGGGTCCGCCGCCCAATGGCTAAACACGGGAATCACATTCAATCCCCGGTCCATTAGCGTTTTAATCAACATGTTTTGGTGGTTTAAATCGCCCCATATCCATTCATCACGGGAAATTAGCAGCCCCACGGTCAGCCGTCCCTGCTGCAGCCAGCCTTGTCGTGCATACTCGCTCAAACTGCCAATCCGCTGATGGCTGTGCGGGTGGATAATACCGCACCAGGGAAGTTCACGCGGTTCGCCCAGTTTTTCCGCGTGACCGCAAAACCGACTGGCCAGCCAGCGCCACAGATTACGAAAGTTATTCTGCCCGCTGTAAAGCAAATAGCGATTGACCGTATCGATGTCAGTCGCAGAAAATCCGCTACCCGTATCAGACTGGTCGACGCCCGACCCCATCAGCAAGTGCGGCTTGCCTGTTTGCCGCAAATAATTCATAGTGTGCTGCAGCCACTTGCTTTCCGAGGAACTTCCCATCCAGGAAATCAGTACAACCGTGGCATTCGACAGCTGCTTTTGCCAAGACTCATTCCAGGCCGTACGGGG
>CAZOJA010000303.1:0-3131 GCA_964579955.1 uncultured Veillonellaceae bacterium
GCAGCGGAAGCAGCCGGCACTGATAAAACAGCGCTGATGGACACGGCTCGGCAGGAGTTTGAATCGGCGATGAAAATCCGTCAAAATGAAGACAAGGCCGCGATAGAAAAGAAGCAAAACCAGCTGTCCGACCAATTGAACGAAGAAAGGCGCCTATATATTGAAGCGCTTGCCGCCGAGTACAATCCCTTGCTGTTTAATCTGGACTTGAAGCTGAAAACCGTTCAGCATTCGCCAACCGATGCGCAAGCGCTGCAACAGGAGAAAATGCGGCTGGAAGCGGCAAGACAGCAAAAACTCAAAACTAAAGAAGATGAATTGGCTGAGCGATTTCGCCAGGAAATGGACCGCTATGCCGCAGACGTTGCAAATCGGTCCGAAACCTACGCCAAACAGTGGATGGATGAGCGAATGGCGCAGATCCAAAAGCCTGTTGTTTCGCCGGAACTGACAAAACAACGACAGGCGATTGTCGAGCTATCCAACCGGATGATTGCCGATGTTCGTGCGATGGTAACCAAAGTCGCGGTCCAGGAAAAAATAGAGATCGTCTGGCTAAAGCCGGCGGTTCGTAAACCGGTGAAAGATATCACCGATTTGGTTGTCAAAGAACTAGCAAATGTTATTAAATGAGTGGAGGAATCCAAACGTGAAAAACTATCGTCAGTGGAGCTTGCTGTTAATTGTGATTATATTGTCGACGGCGCTGTTGTCCGGCTGCAGCATGGACAAACCGTCGGCCATCGGAATTGTTGACATGCAAAAAGTTATGACTGAAAACGTCAAAATCAAAGAAATGCAGGAACAATTGAACAAGAAGGCCCAGGAAATCACGGCCAACCTGGAGAAGGAACGTACCACGCTGAAACCGGAAGAATATCAGCAAAAAGAGCAATTGGCCTATGCTGAATTCATGCAACTGAAGCAGGAGTTTGAAGCCAAAATTCAAGCTCAAATCCAGAAGGTGCTGGAAGAAGTCGCCAAAGAAAAGAAGCTGGGCGCAGTCATCTATAAAAATGGCATGGCCTGGGGCGGAATCGACGTTACGGATGAAGTGTTGAAAAAACTGCAATAAAGCAGCAACGGGGGATCGAATTGAAAAAAACTTTGCGTGAATTGGCCGAATGGGTTGATGGACAGGTCTGTGGCGACGGGTCGGTCGAGATTGACGGAATCACCGGGATCGACGAAGCCGGTCCCTCGGATGTGACGTTTGCGGTTTCGCCCCATCTGGACCGGGCCGCTGCCTCAAAAGCGGCGGCGGTCATCATTCACGTTGCGGTGGAAACCTTTGCCAAGCCGGCGATTCGAGTCGATAATCCCCGGCTGGCTTTTACCCGTTTGTTGAGTTTGTTTAATCCGCCGCCGCAAGCTGAGCCCGGCGTACATCCGACCGCAGTTGTGGGCCGCAATGTGAGTCTCGGCCACGGTGTGGCGATAATGGCTCAAGTGTTTGTCGGCGATGATGTGGTTATCGGCGACGGAACGATTGTCTTTCCTCAGGTTTATCTGGGCTCGGGTACGGTGATCGGTCGCGATTGCCTGATTCACCCGCAGGTCACCCTGCGCGAACGGACCGTGCTAGGCAATCGGGTGATTGTCCAGAGCGGAGCGGTGCTGGGCGGCGATGGCTTCGGCTACGTCACGGTCGAGGGTGAGCATCTTAAGGTGCCGCAGGTCGGCAACGTGGTTATTGAGGACGATGTGGAAATCGGCTCGAATACCGCGATTGACCGGGCCACCACCGGCAGCACCATCGTCAGACGGGGCACAAAAATTGACAATTTGGTCCATCTCGCCCACAATGACATTATTGGCGAGCATTGTTTCATTGTGGCCCAGACCGGCATTTCCGGCAGTGTCACTGTAGGCGACCGGGTGACTTTGGCTGGACAGACCGGCACGGCCGGCCACATCAAGATCGGCGCCAATTCGGTTTTTATCGGGCGCGCCGGCATAACCAAAGACACTCCGGCCAATTATTTCGGCGCGGGCACCCCGGCCAGACCGCATCAGGAATGGCTGCGGGAGCAGATTGCCTTGCACAAGCTGCCGGAAACGATGAAGAAAATCCGGAATATGGAAAAGCGACTGGGCGAACTGGAAACTAAAAACTAAACCGCCCAAACGGAGGTGCAGGCCTTTGAATTATGGGGGAAAACTGTTTGCTTCGATGACAATCGGATTGATCCTGATCGGAATGACCGTGATGGTGGAGGCAGCGCCTTCGATGTCCGGCTCTACCGGGATGATTCGGATTCCGACGGCGGATTCGTTGCGACTGGGACAGTTTTCCGCCGGATATTACAGTTGGGACAATCAGTCGGTTGCGGTGGCCGGTGTCGGGTTGCCCTGGGGATTGGAGCTGAGCGCCGCCGCCCCCTGGCAATCGTCCCGGTCCGGGGACTGGACCGTCAATGCCAAATTCAACCTGAACCAGGAAGCCTTGCTGTATCCGGCGGTTTCGGTCGAAATCGAGGATATCGACGGCAAAAACCGCCGTTCGGTTTACGGGGTGATTTCCAAGACGCTTCCGTACGGCTTTCGTGTCCATATCGGCACGGGTACCGGCCGGTTTGAAGGAATGTTCGGCGGGATTGAAAAAGTGTTGAACCCGACGCCGATTCGCCGGAAACATGTTGGATTTCCGGTTACGTCGGTGCTTGTCGAGCTGGACGGATACAAAATGAACTATGGCCTGCGGTTTAGACTGGCCAAGGGATTGCGTCTGGATGCCGGCTGGCAGGGACGCGATGAAAAGGTTTACTGGGGGATCAGTTTTACCCACTGATATAGCCAACGACAGCAATTGACGGGAGGAAATTCTTTGACAGCTCAGCTCAATCTGCAGACAACACTGGGTCAATCCGTAAAATATAGCGACATTGGACTGCACTCGGGCCGACCCGTTTCACTGGAGCTAAAACCGGCGGCGGCCGACAGCGGCATTGTTTTTTGTCGGATTGATCTTCCGGGCAAACCAACAGTGCGGGCCAACGCCAGCCAGGTTACCTCGACCATGCGGGCAACTACGCTCGAAGCTGGCGACGCCAAGGTTTTTACCGTGGAACATTTAATGGCGGCGTTGTATGTTATGGGGGTAGACAATTGCCTGGTGGAAATGACGGCGG
>CAZOJA010000304.1:0-3131 GCA_964579955.1 uncultured Veillonellaceae bacterium
GTAAATATCCGTATTGGATAAAAATAATTACATAAAGGATAACAGAAGCAGGGGGACGGCAGGGAGCAGGGGGACGGTTCCTTTGCTTCTCGCCCGTTCTCCTGCACTCAGGGCAGAAGCCCCACCGGCACCAGCCAATTCTTCGCGTCGATCGGAATCAGGTCCCGGCACAGGCACAGAACACCGCCGGTTCCGACCTGCATCCCATCAGCCGCCAGCACCCGGAAATGCCGCACGGCATCACGTCCCGGCGCGGCGCTTTTTTTTATCTCAAAAGGAAACACCACCTGGTCTTCCAAAACCAACAGATCAATCTCCTGTTGATCCTTGTCACGATAAAAATACAACGGTGGCCGCAGACCCAGATTGTACCAAGCCTTGACCAGTTCCGTCACAACCCAGGTTTCAAGGAAAGCGCCGGACATGGCCCCTCCCTCCAACACCTCCGGCGTTGTCCAGCGCGTTAGATAAGCACACAGACCCGTATCCATGAAATACAGCTTGGGCGTCTTTATTACGCGTTTCAACACATTGTTAAAATACGGTTCGAGCAAAAAAACCAGCCCCGAGGCCACCAAAACGGACAGCCACTGCTTGGCGGTCGGTTGGCTCACCCCGGCATCACGAGCCAAATCGGCATAGTTGATCAGTTGTCCGGTGCGAGCCGCCGCCGCCGTCAAAAATCGCAAGAAAGCCAATTCGTCGCCCACCTGAGTCAACGCTTTTACATCCCGTTGCAAATAGGTCTGTACATAGGAGGCAAAAAAAACCTCCCGCTCCGTCACCCCGCCGACATGAAGCGCCGGCATGCCACCGGTAAAAATCTTGCCATATAGCTCATTCAGACCAACGGGCGGCAACCGGCCCGCACGCGCGAACAAATCGGCAACACGCAGCGAAAAAGAGTCCCCTGCCCGATTCGCCAGTTCGTCCTGAGACAGCCCCGAAAGCTGCAGGATACCGACTCGCCCCGCCAAAGACTCTCCCGTAAACTTCATCATATGAAATACCTGAGATCCCGTAAGCCAAAAAGCACCCTTTTCGACGCCTGCATCCACCTGCATTTTGATATACGGCAAAAGCTCCGGCGCATACTGGATTTCATCAATCAGCACCGGCGGTGTATACCGCTGCAAAAACAAGGCCGGATCAGCGACCGCCAACTGACGCAGCAACGGATCATCCAACGTGACAAACTTCCGTTCCGGTCCCGCCAAATGCCGCAGCAAGGTAGTCTTCCCCACCTGACGCGGTCCAGTCAGCAACAGAACAGGAAACTGCGAGGATATCCGGCGGACAGTCGTCTCCATCGTACGCGTAAGATAAGCCACTTGCTCAAACTCCGTTCAATCTAAAATTCAATTTTATTTTAGACGAAATCAGTCCCGGTGTCAATTCGGGAAGCAAGGGGACGGTTCCTTTGCTTCAGCTTCAGCCGATCCTGGCCCGGAGCTTCTCTGCCAACTCGGCGAAGCAATCAATATACCGCTCCTGAATGCGCTGGCAGATTTTACTTGCCAACGCCTCACTGTAAATATGAGCCGCAGAATTCCGGTCCTCCAACATCGCCAGCCACACTTCCTCCGTCTGGATCAGCCCAGCCGCAAACGCTTCCCGCAATACGGTTTTGGGCGAATTCAGCCCCATCAAGCCTTCCTCTTCAAAACAGGACTTCAGCGTTTTCCAGGCCAGTTCAAACGTAAATTCAAAACGCTGAATCAACCCATCGCGAGCCAAGTCATCCAACACATCCATTTTCAGCGAACCTTCCCTGAGCCGATCCATCGCCTTGTTAAAATTCGCCAGCTTAGCTCTTCGATCGCTCATACAGGATCACTCCTTCTTTGTTGATTCGCTCCAGCAGCTCCCGTTCTGTCGCTTCGTCCACATAGACAAGATCGATTTTCAGCAATGTCTCCAGGTCATCCATTTCACTGGCAAAATAGCCCCTGCCAACAAATCCAGCCACAGGAAACACGGCCAGATCAATATCACTGGCCCGTTTATTGTCTCCTCGCGCGCGCGACCCGAACAAAACGATCTTGTCAATCGGATGGCGCCGGGCAATCTCCCGAATGCCGCTTAATACCTTATCCGGCAAATCCATTGATGCTCCCTGCCTCCCTCTACACCCGCCTGATCGACTGCGCTGTGAGCCAGGCGGCAAATTCCGCTTCGCTCATTCCGCCGCTTGCCAATGCCAACACCGCTTCCACCGCAGAAGCTTCCGCTGCAATCAGTTTCCAGCCATTCAATGCTAAAAAAACATAGGCGACCAAAAAACCGGACCGCTTATTGCCATCGATAAACGGATGATTCTGTATGATGCCGCATGCATAGGCTGCCGCCAAGTCAAATACGGTCGGCATTCCATATCCCGCTAAATTGCGTGGCCGGGCCAGGGCCGATGATAGAAGCCCGCGATCACGCAGACCGTCGCCGCCGCCATGTTCGGCAATTTGTTCGGCGTGAACGGCAATGACGATCCCTTCAACCAACCAGCGCCAAGAATTCACTTGGCAAGCTCCCGCAATGCGTTGCGATACTCCGCCATCCCTTCGCGCGCCGCCGCCATCTGTTTTTCAAACTCAGGATCATATGGCGTCACGACATACCCCTCTGGCGTTTCCGTCAAAAACACACTGTCCCCTTTTTTTATTTTGAGCCTCGCTACGGCTTCTTTCGGCAAAATCAAGCCGATCGAATTGCCGATTTGCGATATCTTCGCCTTCATAAAAACCACCGCCCCTATTGTTATAATCAATGTTAATTGGGGACAGTCCCCAATTAATTCGCAGTTCCCCTGCTTCGCCCCTACTTCACCATGTCCGCGAAAGAAACCAAGGTGAGGCGACCGTTGGAATCGGCTGCCAACTCCTGCGCCCCCGCCCGAAAACCGCGCTTGGCAAAAAAAACATAGTAATAATCCTCGAAATGCAGCAATCGCCCTTTATCCAGCAGCGCCTCCACATCCGCGCTCCCAACCGGCTCGTTTCTCCAGCGGCATTCACCCACCACGGCCGCCCTGCCATCCGTCGCTACGATATCGAGCTCCGCTTCCCGCCGCAGAAAGGCATCATTCCCCCACCAACGGGCCAGTCGGTCAAAAACAAAAGGCAGCCGACCCGTTT
>CAZOJA010000305.1:0-3090 GCA_964579955.1 uncultured Veillonellaceae bacterium
ATTGCCGTACCGAATAAATTGGTCAACATCGTAGTCAGGTAACTTTCAAGCGGTTTTGACCGCGATTCAATAAAACGACTTTTCGTCGACATGCGATATGGTTTTCTGCGCCGGTCTGTTAGCACAGACCGGTTTTCTTTTTGACAAGAATGCGGGGAGGCGAAGCGATGAGAAAAGTGGATGAATCGGCGGAACAGGCGGCCAACTTGCGGCGCAGGCGTATAATGCTCGGATTGGCTGCCGCTGGTCTTGTGTTGTTTTGCGGGATCGGTTGGTGGCAGAAGACCGCGCCGCCGGCGGATGCGACGTTGGTTGCCCGGAGCGGCAACGCCGAAGCGGCTAAACGGGCGCCGCAGGAGGTGGTCGTGTATGTGAGCGGCATGGTCGGACATCCCGGCGTGCTAAAAGTGAGTGCCGGCGCACGGGCAATCGATGTGGTGAATGCAGCGGGTGGGCTCCTGCAAGGCGCTGACGTGGCCAAAATCAATCTGGCCCAGACGGTGAAGGACGGGATGCAGATTCACATTCCAGGTCGGCCACTGGAGGCGGCAGCGACAAACGCCTATCCGGTCGTGCCGGGGACGCAGGCTGTGGCAAAAGCATCATCGCAGCAGCAAAAAATCAACATCAATACCGCCGACGCGACGGAACTGGACAAGCTGCCCGGTGTCGGACCGGCGCTGGCCGGGCGGATCATCGAGTACCGCAATGCGAACGGACCGTTCAAAGATGGCGAGGAACTGAAAAAAGTCAAAGGGCTCGGCGAATCGAAATATGAAAAACTGAAGGACAAGATCGTGTGGTAGCCCTGGCAGTTGCTTTGGCGCTGGGCATCTGGGCCGCTGACCAGCCGGACCCGAATGTTCCGGTGTTGTTGCTGTTTGCCGGTGCGGTGACACTTGGCCTGGCTGAAGGGTTTAGGCGGGTGCGCGGTCGCGGCGGCAGCCGCTGTCTGCTGGCTGCGCTTTACTTTGGTTGGTTTGCCGCCGGAATGCTGCGGCTCGGGTGGGTCAGCCAGTTGCCGGCGGAGTCGGTGATCCACCGATTGGGGGAAACAGTCACCATCCAGGGCGTTGTCAGCGAGCCGCCGCGTGTCGCCGCCGGAACTGGCGGCGAATGGTCGGTGCGTTACCGGGTTAGGCTGGAAAGTCTTGTGCCGGCTGGTTCGCATGGATTGCCACAATCGGTGCAGGGCGGCCTGACGCTGACGGTACGGCAAGCTGGCCCGAATCCGGCGGCAGTTGACGGGGACAGGATTTTTGCCAGCGGCAAGCTGCAGGCGCTACACGCCTACCATAATCCGGGCCAGCCCGATAGGCGGGCGGCGCTTGCCGCGCAGGGAGTTGACGCCCGGTTATCGGTCGTACCGGGTAGTTTCCGGGTCGTTCGACGTTCAACATCTGATTCGGTGCTTGACCGAATGGCTCGCTGGCGCGAACAATTGCGCCAGACTTTGCTGGCGGCGATGACAGATGCGGATGCGGCATTGATTATGGGAATGCTTTTCGGTGGCTATGATGGCATTGATCGGCAGACAGTGCGTGATTTTGCCGCGACCGGCATAGTCCATATCTTGTCGGTTTCAGGCGCGCATATCGCGCTGTTGTCCGGAGCGGTCTTCTGGTTGGCCGGGCGGTTGCGGCTGCGTCAGGGTTTTGCGGCGGCAATCGCGGCGGCTGCGCTGGTTGGCTATGGGTTTTTGTGCGGTTTTTCCGCGCCGGTGATCCGGTCGGTCATTATGGGTATGGTTGCGATGGCGGCATTGGCATTGGATCGGCGGGCTTCGGCAAAGCGGGCGCTGGCGCTGGCCGTGCTGATTATGCTGATTTACCAGCCATATAATCTGTTTGACATCAGTTTTCAGCTTTCGATCGGTTGCACGGCAGGCCTGTTATACTTGCAACCGATCCTGTTGAAATGGTTGCGCAGCGGCTTGCCGAAATCGGTCGCCCAGGCAATGGCAGCGACGCTGGCGGCGCAACTGGCGGTGATTCCTTTTTTGGCCTGGTACTTCGGCACATTTCCCGTGATTTCGCTATTTGCGAATTTGCTTGTCGCGCCGCTACTTGAGGCGGTGATTCTGCTCGGGCTGCTTGCCACGGTCCTGGCCGGCGCACTGGAGCCCTTGGCCTGGCTTCTGTTTGCCGGGCTTGGTGTGTTGCTGGAACTGGCAGTCGAACTGAACCGGTTTCTTTGCTGCTTGCCAGGCGGGGCGCTGCAATTGCCGGCTATGGGGCCTGCCGCTAGTGCGTCTTATTATGCTGTATTGCTGTGGGCGTGCGGTTTTGTGGAAAAATGGGGCCTGAGTCCGTTGCTTATCTGGCAAAGGTGGCGGCGGCATACTTATGCATCTGCGGCGGCGGGATTGGTGCTGATTACGGGGCTGAGCTGGCTTATACTTCGGCCTGGACCGTTGGAGGTGCATTTCATCGATGTGGGGCAAGGCGATGCCACGCTAATCATCACGCCGAATCGCCGGGCCGTTCTGGTGGATGCAGGGGGAGCATTGGCGGCGCAGAACGGTTTTGATGTCGGTGAAAGGGTTGTTGTGCCTTATTTGCGGCATGTTGGAATCAACCGGATTGAGTGGTTGATTCTGACTCACAACCATCAGGATCATGCCGGTGGCGCGGCGGCAGTGGCGACATTCGTCGGGGTGAAGCAGGCACTGCTGCATCAGGAGGAACCGGCTTCAACGGCAATCCGTCAGTTGCAGCAGGCGATGCGGTTTCGCAATCTGCATTCTCCGGATGAACTGGCGGGAATCGAACTGGACGGAATTCGGTTGGAATTATTACAGGCAGGGGAAGTGCCTGAGCAAGCCGCTGAACCGACAAAGGGCAAACAGAAATCCGGCGGCAATCGCGAAAAGTCTGCCAGCGTTTCCGAAAACGGCCGGTCGACCGTGGTGCGGTTGATTTATGGCCGGCATCAGTTCCTGTTGACAGGAGATTTGGAAGGAGAGAGCGAAAAGAAACTAATGCAACAGTCGCAATTGACAGCTACCGTGTTGAAGGTCGGCCACCATGGCGGACGCAAGTCGAGCCAGGCTGCTTTTTTGCAGCAGGTGGCTCCGCAATATGCGGTGGT
>CAZOJA010000306.1:0-3061 GCA_964579955.1 uncultured Veillonellaceae bacterium
GCTCGAAAAATGTTCCCCAATGGAACACCATCTCGATTTCCGGTTACCACATCCGCGAAGCCGGTTCGACTGCCTCGCAGGAAATCGCGTTCACGATCGCTGACGGCATCGCTTATTGCGAAGCTGCCATCAAAGCGGGCCTGAATGTTGATGACTTTGCCGGTCGTCTGTCCTTCTTCTGGAACGCCCACAACAACGTGCTGGAAGAAGTTGCGAAATTCCGCGCTTCCCGTCGCGTCTGGGCCAAAGTCATGAAAGAGCGTTTCGGCGCTACCAACCCCAAGTCCTGGATGCTGCGCGTGCACACCCAAACTGCTGGTTCGATGCTGACTGCACAACAACCTGACAACAACGTTGTCCGTGTTGCCCTGCAGACTGCCGCTGCCGTAATGGGCGGAACCCAGTCGCTGCACACCAACTCCAAAGACGAAGCGCTGGCATTGCCGACGGAAGATTCCGTACGCGTTGCTCTGCGGACCCAGCAGATCGTTGCTGAAGAGAGCGGTCTGGCTGACACCGTCGATCCGTTGGGCGGGTCCTACTATGTAGAAGCCCTCACCAACAAAATCGAAGCCGAGTGCTGGGACTACATCAAAAAGATTGATGATCTCGGCGGCGCCGTTGTTGCCATCGAAAAAGGCTATATCCAACGCGAAATTCAGGATAGCGCCTACAAATGGCAGATGGAAGTCGAAAAGAAAGAGCGGATCATCGTTGGTGTCAATAAGTACCAGATCAAAGAAAAACCTCCCGAAGGCTTGCTGCGGGTAGACGCAGCCGTCGGCGAGTTCCAAAAAGGCAAACTGGCGAAAATGAAAGCTGCACGCGACAATGCTGCTGTTGCTGCCAAACTCGCCGCGCTGGAAGCCGCTTGCAAAGATGAAAGCGTCAATCTGATGCCGGTTATCCTCGAAGCAGTCAAAGCGTATGCGACCCTGGGCGAAGTTTGCGGCGTAATGCGCAAAGTGTTCGGCGAATATCAGCCGACCGTCAGCTTATAAGCGAGAGTAGGAGGGACAACGATGGAAAAACGTATTAGAGTATTGGTAGCCAAACCAGGCCTCGACGGTCATG
This sequence comes from uncultured Veillonellaceae bacterium, assembly GCA_964579955.1. Lineage (GTDB taxonomy): Bacteria > Bacillota > Negativicutes > UBA1444 > UBA1444 > UBA1444. Next base: position 1,075 of record CAZOJA010000306.1, read on the forward strand.
ATCGCGGAGCCAAAGTCGTAGCCCGCGCTCTTCGCGACGCTGGCTTTGAAGTAATCTACACCGGTATCCGGTTGACTCCGGAACAAATCACCGAAGCAGCACTGCAGGAAGACGTCAATGTCGTGGCGCTCAGCCTTCTGTCCGGCGCACACAACACACTGTTCCCCCGCATTGTTGAAATGATGAAGGCAAAGGGTCTGGATGTCCTGACCATCGGCGGCGGTGTTATCCCCGATGCCGACATTCCTGGCCTGAAAGCGGCTGGTATTGCTGAAGTCTTCACACCGGGAACCCCGACCGAAAAAATCATTGAGTATATCAAAGCCAACGTAAAGTAAGCCCATTCTCTTATTAGTAATGCGGGGCGGCAGAATTCTGTCCGTCCCCGCAAGATTTTTCCTTAGGTGGTGCTTTTATGGATGTCGTTGCAGAGTTGTTGAACGGTTCCAAGCTGGCCATAGCGAGAGCTATTACAGCCGTAGAAAACGAATATGAGCATGCTACAGAAATCATGCAAGCACTTTATCCCCATACGGGACATGCTTATATCATTGGTATTACCGGACCTCCCGGGGCCGGCAAAAGCACTTTGACCGACAAGCTGACCAAAGAATACCGCAGCCGGGGTAAAACCGTCGGCATTATCGCGGTGGACCCCAGTAGCCCTTTTTCCGGCGGCGCCATCTTGGGCGATCGCATTCGGATGAATGAACTGACGATGGATGACGGCGTGTTTATCCGCAGCATGGCAACCCGTGGCAGTCTCGGAGGAATGTCCCGTAAAACAGCCGAAGTGGTCAAGATTCTTGACGCGGCAGGCAAAGATATTATCATCATCGAAACAGTCGGTGTGGGACAGTCGGAAGTGGATATCGTAAAAACTGCCGACACCACATTGGTAGTATTGGTTCCGGGACTTGGAGATGATATTCAGGCCATCAAGGCTGGCATCTTGGAGATAGGCGATGTTTTTGCCATTAACAAGGCTGATCGGGAAGGCGTGGAACGCCTGAACCTGGAAATCGAAATGATGCTTGACCTTGACCAGGCTGAAAATAAATGGCGGCCCAAGGTTATGCGTACAATCGCCAGCCAAAACGAGGGCGTTTGCGAACTGGTGAACGCAATCGAAGAACATGCGACGCACATGATTAAATCCGGGTTAATCCAAAGACGACGGTTTGAACGGACCCGCACCGAGATTTTGGCGATGCTTGATGAAGCGATCAAAGTCTACCTGATGCAAAAAGTCGCGGGCAGCAAGTTTGAATCCTTGACGATGGAAGTCAATCAGCGCAAAAATGATCCTTACTCGGCAGTGCGTTCAATTCTTGCGGAGGTCCTGAAATAATCCATATATATTTTTAAAAGGAGGGCTACCCTATGTTCAAGATCCTACACATCGACCACATTGGAATCGCGGTTAACGAATTGGCCGCAGTCAAGGACATCTTCGCCGACAAGCTGGGGATGTACCACCAACCGGAAGACGAAGTCGTTGACTCGCAAAAAGTCAAAGTCAGCTTCTTCCCCTGCGGCGACGCAGAACTCGAGTTCCTGGAGTCCACGGCTCCGGACGGCCCGATTGCCAAAGCCATCGAAAAAAATGGCGGCAAGAATTTGGTCCAGCATATCGCATTGCGGGTAGATAACATCGAAAACGCAATTGCCGATCTGATGGCCAAAGGCGTGGAAATGCTCGACAAGGCTCCCCGGTACGGCGCTGGCGGCGCGAAAATCGCGTTCCTGCACCCGAAAGCAACCGGCGGCATTCTAATTGAGATCTGCGAGCACCCCGACCGTCACTAAGAGTTAGCCAAAGCAATATCACTACCGACAACGATGGAGGTGTACAATGTCTGCGATGCAGGAAAAAGTCAATCTGCTGCACAAAAAACAGCAAAAAGTGCTGAATGGCGGCGGCGAAAAGCGGATCGAAAAGCAACATGCCAGCGGCAAGAAAACTGCCCGTGAGCGTATTGCCCTA
>CAZOJA010000307.1:0-3055 GCA_964579955.1 uncultured Veillonellaceae bacterium
GATCGATTCCCAGCGGCTCGGTAAACAGCAACAATGCCGGAATGGCAATTCCCATCACGGCAATGACACTGCCCAGGGCCATGTGAATTGCCATGGAAGCGGTGGCAATGAATGACGCCAACGCATAGGGGTTTTCCGGTACTGTCGACGGCAGAATCGTCTGTGCAATCCAGCTGTTCATCCCCGTAACACCGCCGACATTGCCGATTGTTATGGCCGCTGTCAAAAACAGCAGGACCTGGATGGGGACGCCAGCCCAATCCTTTGGTCCGAGAACTTCGCCAACCCCCGGTAAAGCCATGCCCATGGCAACAAGGAACGTGACCCACCCCAGATGAATCCCGTGAAACGAATCGCTCAACCAGAGCAGAATCGCTAACGCGAGCCAGAGCGTAGCGCGGATTTCCAGTCGACTGAGCGTGCCCATGGCAGCCAGTCTTTGCCGGATATCCGACTTGTTGAGCACAATTTCCTGGCCCGGTCTGAATAAAAACAAGATCAAACTGCAAGTCAACAGGCTGGAGACGATATTCGGCGGTCCCATATAAATAAACCAGTCGACCCAGCTGATCGCCTTCCCGGTTGCTTGCGCAGCCAACACGTTAATGACGCTGTCGCCGGTGAGGAAAATCATCGAAACGGGGACGGATGCGGCAAAAACGGCAAAGCCAACCTTAGCGGCGTCTTCCCGTGGCATGGCCGTACTTTTGATCAATACCGACATTACCGACATGATCAGAAACGCCCGTGGCCAAGGATGCGGAATCAGCAGACTTAAAATGAACGTCAGGGCAAAAATGGAAATGATGATACTCCGATAGGAGGTGACAAATTTCAGAATAAAACGATAGGCGATCCGTTCTCCCAAACCTGATGACTTGACCGCGCCGGCGATCAAATAGGCGCCGATGACAAGATACATGACAGGGCCGCTCCAGGGAGCGAAAATGACGGGAACCGGGGCAACCTGAAAGACGACCAGCAGGGCCAGATACAATCCGGCGGAAAACCCTGGCTGGACAATCTGAAAGCCCCAGAAGACAACGGTCATAAGGGTCAACGCCAGACAAAGCCTGCCGGAATCGCCCAGTCCGGCGAGCGGTGTCAAATAGATTCCCGTAGCCAATAAAACACCGACGGCGAGCCCGATCAGCGGTTTTTTCCTGTCCATGATTCCACTCCCAGACTGCAGTAACTTATCAACTCAATATCAAATAGTTTATCAGCTTTCGGGTCGCCGGGGAAGCAGCGCTTTGTAAGCTTCCATCCCCTGCTCCCTGCAGATCATTGCGTTATAATCGATTTTTCCTGGCAGGAAAGGTTGACTGGATACCGAAAGTTAAATACGGTACTTTGCAAGAGAGGGAAGCGAGGGGTAGGATATGCAGATTCGCTTAAATGCCAAGGATGCCCTGATTGTCATCGATGTTCAGGCCGATTTTCTGCCGGGAGGCGCTTTGCCGGTTGCAAACGGTGAAAAGGTCATCCAGCCGCTGAATGACTATATCCGATTGTTTTCACAAAAAAGCTTGCCGGTGATTTTCACTCGTGACTGGCATTGCCGCGATCATTGTTCATTTAGGCAAAATGGAGGCCAGTGGCCATCGCATTGCCAGGCGGATACTCCCGGAGCGTTGTTTCCTCCGGATTTGTTTCTGCCGACAGAGAATCGGCATATCATTTCCAAAGGCGAGCAGTCGGACCAAGAGGCCTATTCAGGATTTCAAGATACTGGATTATTGACTCTGTTGCGCGAGCACGGAATTCGGCGTGTTTTTGTCGGTGGAGTGGCGACCGAGTATTGTGTCAAAGCCACCGTGCTGGATGCGCTGGATGCGGGATTGACTACGGTGCTGCTAACCGATGCAATTCAAGGGATAGCCTTGCAAGCGGGCGATGTGGAAAAATCTGTGGAGCAAATGCTTGATGCTGGGGCCTTTGCGTTATCTGGCGAGGCTTTTTCAAGCAATATAGCGGTGTGATAATTCCCGAATGTCTGGAAGATACTGCATGTAAAGTGTTATAATGCCGCTGTGTACATACGTTGGTCAAAAGGAGTTTGCTGGAATGAACAACTGGTTTTCACGGCTGTCGGCGGTTGCCTTGCCGCTGCCTGATCCGACCATGCCGGCGATACAACTGTCGGCGATTCGCAAGAATTATATTACCGGCGCCGGTGAATTCGAAGCACTAAAAGGAATCAATCTTCAGGTGGAAGCCGGTGAATTTGTCGCGGTGGTCGGCAAATCAGGCAGCGGAAAATCGACCTTGATCAATATGGTTGCCGGGATCGACCGACCGACAGCCGGCGAAGCCTGGGTGGCAGGCACTCCGGTTCATACGTTGACGGAAAACCAGATCGCGGTGTGGCGCGGCCGAACGGTTGGCGTCGTGTTTCAGTTTTTCCAACTGTTGCCCACGCTGACCGCGCTGGAAAACGTGATGTTGCCGATGGATTTTTGCAATGTTTACAATTTTGCCGACAGACCCAAACGGGCCCGTGCCTTGCTTGACCTGGTGGGCGTGGGCAATCAGGCCGACAAACTGCCGGCCAGTCTTTCCGGCGGACAACAGCAAAGAGTGGCGATTGCCCGTTCGCTGGCCAATGACCCGGCCCTGCTGGTGGCCGATGAACCGACCGGAAACCTCGACGGCAAGACGGCGGCTTCCGTGATTGACCTGTTTGAGACGTTGACCCAGGAAGGGAAAACGATCCTGATGGTGACGCATGACCCGGACCTGGCTCGTCGGGGCAGCCGGATCGTTACCGTGACTGAAGGACAGATCGAGTCATGAGCGGTTTGCGAATCCTGACGCCGCGCTGGCAAAAAGTCTGGATGGATCTCTGGGGCAACAAAATGAGGACCCTGCTGGTGATGATGTCGATTTCGGTCGGCGTTTTTGCTGTCGGGATGGTATATAGTTCCTATTTGATGTTTGAGCGGGATCTGGCAAAAAGCTGGGGAACCTCTTCGCCGGCTGACGCCGGATTATACGCCGATCCGTTTGATGAAGAACTGGTGCAGAGCGTGCGCAGCCTGCGCGGCGTCAAGGA
>CAZOJA010000308.1:0-3053 GCA_964579955.1 uncultured Veillonellaceae bacterium
GCTGTGGGTCATGTGGGGGAAATAGTCGACAGATGTCTTGGTCGGTCTTGCCATCAGGAACCTCCAGCCGCACAGCAGGCATCATGATTGTAATTGCGCCTGCTTGCCGTCTTTTTTCTCGTATCGCCAAGTCGCAGGATAATTTGCCACCAGGCTGATCCGCCGCTTGCGTCTGCGCGGAGTCGACGTCGCGGCGCGAGTCGGAATCGTGACCCCATGATGCGTTGCGTACCATTTCTCGTATTCCTTTTCATCCACCAACCAGCGCCGCCCCACCCGAATGGCCGGAAAATCTTGCGACTTCATCAAGCAGGTCGCATTGTCGCGGCCAATCCCGAGCCGCTCCGACAAATCCTTGATCGTCATTTTGTTTCCGCCTCCCTGCGCACGGCAGTATTGTTTCGTTTACGCAACACTTCATCAACATAAAATAAATCCTCGAATCGTTTGTGAGGAAAGACCGCCAGCAATCCGGCGATAAACTGTTCGCCGACCGGCTTGCCGCTCCGGGCGCGGAATACCGTCGTCCGATCCATATTCAGCGCGCTTGACAGCAATGTGTCGTTCAACTTTTGTTCGCGCATCAGCAGCGAAAGCAATTCCGTCCTTACATGAGTTTTTCTCACCACAAGTTCCTCCATTCCATCTTTTGTTGCGTGACGTCAACGCAACAAATATATCACGCACGCATTTTGTTGTAAAGAGTCCACGCAATATTTTTCTTGCTTTGTTGCGTGTACGCAATGTATAATTGGTTAAGGGGGTGATTCTATGGGAAAATGGTTGACTGAAATGCGAATAAAAGCTGGTTACAAAAGCATCCGGTCTCTTTCCGCCGAATCAAAGGTCGACGTATCAACCTTGGCAAGAATCGAAAAAGGGGTTCATATTCCTTCCCCCGAAACGTTGCGGCGCTTGGCGCCCTTTCTGGAAACGCCCTACGTTCAACTATTGGGAATCGCCGGACATTTGGACGAACAGGATCTGGGCTCACTGAAAATAACGCCCTCAGTGGTCGCGCCAGTTGAACCGGCGATGAAAAAAACAACCAGTTCGTTTATTGAAGACGACTGGCCGGAAGTTGCCCAGGTCCTGCGCTCCGCAGGATCGCTCGCCACTGTTGCGGAGAGAAAAAAAATCGCACGGATTATCCGCGCGACATTGGCAGAAGAAGAAAAAGAAGGCGATTAATGGTGAATCCACCGAACCACGCCCGGCTGGCATTGGCGGAAATAGCTTCACGCAAGGTTCTTCTCGAGTCAAACATTTCCGGCCCGCCTGTGTCAGCCAAATATCTGCTCACGCGATACGCGAAAGTTCATTGGTTTGCAGACGATCAGGAAGAAGGCTTCTGCGTCGAACACGCAGGCTACTTTCACGTTTTTCTGAACAGCACGATGGCGCCAAATCGCGGCAATTTCAAATACGGTCATGAGCTGGGCCACTTGGTGCTGAATCACTTGCGCATCAACCAGAACCGGATGAATCCGGCTGCCGTCGTCCTGATCAAAAGCGAAGCCAATCATTTTTCGGCGACTCTCTTGATGCCCGATGACTGGGTGCAAAAATTTGCGACAGGCTTAAGTCAAACCAAAGAAAATTTAAAAAAGCTGGCCCGACAGTTCAACGTCCCGCCGGAAGCGATGGAAAAACGGCTGTACGAGTTGGGTATTTGGGAAAAGTTACAGCCGCCGGCCAAAAACCCGTCACCAATTAGCGGTGCGTTGCTTGCCTATAAAGGCATTGCTGCCAGGCGCCGACAGATACGAGGTGATATGCATGGCGCAGAAAAAGAAGAAACCTGCTCGTGCCCATAACGAAGGCACCATTTTTCAGCGCAAGGATGGCCGCTGGGTGGCGCGAATTGTTGCAGGCATACGTCAGGACGGCCAGCCCGATAAACGGGCCGTATATTGCAAAACAAAGCCAGAAGCCGTGGCCGCCTTAAAGGCTTTACACGAAGAAATCAGCAAACGAACCGACAACCGCAAAAGCAGCGAACTGTTTTCATCCTTTTTGGCCCGCTGGCTGCATGAATCCAAAATGGCGGCGGTGCGGCAAAACACCTGGGAAGATTACGCGAGCCTGGCTAAAAATCATGTAATTCCCGCTTTGGGCGATATCCCGATTGGCGATATCAAAACGGCGGATATTCAAAGGCTATACGACAAAATGACCGCAGACGGCAAGTCGGCCAGCACGGTTCACAAGGTCCATGTCCTGATCGGCGCGTGCCTACGCAGCGCGTTGCCCGACGGAATGCTGGACCGCGATCCGACGCAAGGCACAACTCGCTCAAGCGGCAGAACAGCAAAAAAACTCCTGTTCACCGCCGAACAGGAGTCGATTTTTTTACAGACCGTTTTAAACAGCAGTTCGCAGTACCGGGATTTTTGCCTGACGGTCTGGGAACTGGGCGGCCGGACCTCCGAAGTTTTGGGGTTGAAATGGTCCGCCGTCTTCGATGACCATATCCGCATCGAGAATGTTTTGATTCACACCAAGGACGGCGACCAGGACGCCCCGCCGAAAACGCCGGGTTCGCTGCGCACCGTTTACCTTTCCAAAGAGTGCATGGAGCTGATCCGCCGCCAGCCGCGCCGCTATGTCGAGCTGCCGCCTGACGAAAAAACCGGTGCGGTTAAAAAGAAACTCAGCGAGTATGTGTTCACCGACGCCAAAGGCAGACCTCACTCACACAGAAATTGGCGACGCCAGTGGGATCAGTGGCTGATCACGGCGTTTGGCGCCGAGCCGACGGAAGAAACAGAAGCAGAAAATGAAAACAAAAATGAAGCTGATGAAATCGAGGCTGATGAGGCCCCCGCTGCGAAAGGCGAGAAAAAAGCGAAAGAAAAAGAAAAAGAAGTTTACCGTAAGCCGCTGGTCAAAGTTACGCCCCACAGTCTCCGCCACCTTCAGGCAGTCCGGTTGTTTGACTCCGGTTGGACCATCGCCGATGTCCAGGCTCGCGGTGGCTGGGAAAGCCCCAAAGTTCTAGTCAGCATTTATTCGGCGCACTCCACGGAAAAGAAACCGTTGTTTCTTTTCCG
>CAZOJA010000309.1:0-3051 GCA_964579955.1 uncultured Veillonellaceae bacterium
GATATTTGTAATTGATTTCATTATCTTCGACAACCAGTACTTTGTACTTATTTGCTGCCACGGTCCTCCGGTCATCAGTATTTTGCTCAACCGGCATTGGGCTAACGCCGCCGCTATGGACCGCTTGGGCCAACGCTTGTTCCAGCGCCATCCACAGTTCACGTTTGTGCAGGGGAGTGTCGATAAATCCGCTGACCTCGCCAAGATGGGACTCTTGTTTCTCCTGCAGTTTCAATACACCTGGAACCAGCAACAGCAAAGGCACTGTTAGGTCCAACCCGGCCAACCGGATCACCGATACCAGATCCCAGGCCTTCATATCCGGCAGGATATAGTCAATCAGTACCGCAGCATACTTTGGCATAGGTTGGCTGTTCATAAACAAAGCGATCGTTTGCGCGCCATCGGCAAGAAAATCGACTTCAATTCCTATTTCCGCCAGATACGCTTTGATGATACTGCGACAAACCGGATTCGGTTCGACAACCAAGATGCGTTGCCCACGCAACGGTTGCGCTGCAACCGTTATTGCCGAAGTTGACCCGGTAGTCTTGCCAAGCAATACAGTGAAGCGAAAAACGCTACCGCCGCCTTCGCAGCTTTCCGCCGTTATTTCGCCGCGCATCATTTCAATAATCGACTTGGTAATCGATAATCCCAGCCCGGTACCGCCATATTTGCGGGTCGTGCTGTTATCGGCCTGAGTAAATGGTTTGAAAATACCCGCCAATGAGGCCTCGGACATCCCGATCCCGCTGTCTTTGACAACAAAGCCTACCTGGTACTCGCTTTCTGTTTCGCCAACCAGCGACACCTCAAGCTGAACCTCGCCCTCGCTGGTAAACTTCAATGCATTGCTGAGCAGGTTTGACAATGCCTGCTGTAATCGAACCGAATCGCCGACAACCTGCTCCGGCGTATTCGCCGCGATGAATAAATGAAGTCCCAACTTTTTCTCATATGCACTGAGCGTAAACGGCGCCAAAATGTCTTCAACAACACTGTGCAGTTGGAACGGTCGCTGTTCCAGTTCCATCTTCTTTGCCTCAATTTTCGACAGGTCCAGCACATCATTGATCAGGTTGCGCAAGATATTGGAAGACAGTTTGATGTGATGGACAAATTCGGCTTGGTCTGCAGCCAACGGCGTAGTTTCCAGCAATTGCAGAAATCCGAGGATGCCATTCATCGGCGTGCGGATTTCATGGCTCATGTTCGCCAGAAATTGGCTTTTTGCCAAATTCGCCATTTCCGCCTTTTCTTTGGCCTGGATGATTTCACTTTCCAATCCGCGCTTTGCCAACACTTCCGACAAAGTATTGGCAACAATACGTAGCAGCGCCAACTGTTCTTCTTGCCATTGGTTCGGTTGCTTTGTCGACTGAAAGCCCCACAGTCCAGCAAGCCGGTTGTTAACGCGAATCGGTATCAACAGGTGATTGATTTTCGGATCGGGTTGCATACGGCATACGGCCGCATCACATTGCGTCAACGGATTTTCCTCATCCCGCAGATGAAGGATCTCGCCGGTCCGGATCGCGGCCAGGCGCTCTTCGCCGATGATTTGGTAATCGATTCGGCAATTCTGGGTTTCCGCCAAGCGGGATGCAATCCCGGCGGCCCACCATTCATGGGTCATACTGGCTTTGGCTTGTTCGGGCATCGAGGACAGGAAATAACTGCGTTCGACTTTAAAAAACTCACCGACCGCCTGCAAGGTTCGGTTGATTTTTTCATCGACCGTTTCGGCCGAGGCATTGATAAAATCCAATGAAATATCGGCGATCATCTTTTGGAACCGGTTCTGCTGTTTTCTTTCCTCGGCGACTTTTTGCTGTTGCCTTGTCAATCGCAGCAACCAGGCGCTAAAAATGCAAATGACAAGCGATACCAGCCCGGCAGCCCAAAAATAATCTTCCGCCCGCTCGTTCAGTCGTCCCAGAACTTCCGATTCATCAACCCCCACCACGACTGCCAGCGGGTAGTTGGCCATCACCCGATAACTGTGAATCCGTTTGACCCCGTCCCCCATGCTGACTTCAGTAAAACTGCCGGCACGGCTGCCTGCGGCGATATCCCGCATCAGCAAAGCCGTTCTCAGGTCCTGCCCAACTGCCGAATCTTCGCCTGCCTGACGGGCCCGCACAATGCCGTCAAGCCCCACCAAGGTCACAATCGAGTTTTTCCCCATGTCAACCTGGCGGTAAAATTCCGTAAAATAGAATGGGTCGACCGAAACGACTACAACGCCGGCCAGCGATCCGTCCATTTTATTCGCCCGCCGGGTCATCTGAATCGACCACTTGCCCGAAGAACGCCCAAGCACTGGTTTACTGATGAACAAATCACCCTTGTCCACTCCTAGATGAACCTGGAAGTGCTCGCGATCCTTCAAATTCGAGGGGACAAAGGGAACTTGGTTGCTGACTGCGAATTGACCATGTTCGTCAATGACCCCCAGCAATACGAAAGGCAAATTGGCAAACCGGCCCTCGCGCACATAGCGTGGGATGTCCATTTCCCGGCCTTCCTGCTCATATTGGTATTTCAGGAACAGAGCAGCCTGGTCGGCGCTGTTGATCGTACGCAGGGTGTGCTCTTCAAACGCTCGGGCCATGTTGGCAGTGTCGCGGATTGCGCTTCGTAGTTCCGCCTGCCGTTCATTGTCGAGCTGATAATAAACTCCTGCCCAGATCAGACAGAGCAAGGATACGCCAAACACCACGATGAGTTTATTCAGGTTGCGCAACAAGGATTCTCCCGCCAACAACGGACGCAGCAAAGATTGCACAGACAGCGCTCCTTCTTAAAAGAAAATTCTTATTATATACTATCGTCTCAATCGCCGACTTGTCGATTTCCTGTCATAGACAAATAAACCAAGCAAAAAACCCCGTCAACTTATCTGCGACAGGCAAGTTGACGGGGATATCCAATTGGTTGTAGTGTAGTACTGCAGGAGGTTGATCCCATGCACGACGAAAAAATTGAACGCTTTGACCCGGAAGTATTACGACAGCTCACCAGCGGCGACCAGGAAATCATGACCGT
>CAZOJA010000310.1:0-3049 GCA_964579955.1 uncultured Veillonellaceae bacterium
ACAAGGACCATGTGCTGGGGATGGTCCATATCCGGGATTTGATGAACTATATGGAGAAACGGCTGGACAATCCGGATCTTACCGCTGTGATGCGGGAAGTCCTGATGGTGCCGGAAGGGATGTCGGTGGCGAAGTTGCTGCAATTGATGCGGCACCGGCGGATTCATCTGGCAGTGGTTGTGGACGAGTATGGAGGAACTGCCGGATTGGTCGCGCTGGAAGATGTGATCGAGGAGATTGTCGGCACGATCCAGGATGAGCATGATAAGCCGGCAGAACCGGAAGTCCAGCGGATGCCCGATGGTTCGTACCAACTCGATGGCGGCGTGTTGCTTGATGATGTGCTGAAATTGTTGAATATCCGATTGGATGATCATGAAGAGGATACCGTTGGCGGCTATATTTTCGGTTTGCTCGGTCGTCAGCCGAACAAGGGCGATGCCGTTTTCATCGGTGAGTATCGTTTCAAGGTGTTGAAAACGGAAGGGTTCCGCATAATCCGAGTATTGGCCTGCCCTGCGTCATCAGCCGTTTTGGAGGGAAAACCTTCCGACCAGGGGAACGTATTGTCGTGATGCAGCAGCAATATGTCACGGAAGCGATTGTTCTTTCGGTACGGGATATGGGAGAGGCGGACCGATTGGCCGTGATTTTTTCACGTGAACACGGCAAGCTCCCCGCTGCCGCTTACGGCGCGCGCCGGCCACGCAGCCGACTGGGCGGAACGGTGCAAAGTTTTGCCCTGATCGATGTGTCGCTGATGCCTGGCCGCAATTTGGAGACTATTGGCCAATGCGAGGTGAAACGCAGTTTCCGTGAACTGCGCGAAGATATCACATTGATGACGTATGCGGCTTTTTTGGCTGAACTGGTCAGCGAGTTATGGCCTGACCGGTCACCGGAACCGTCGGCTTATGATGTTTTGCTGGGGAGCTTCGCCTTGCTGCTGGAACGCAATCCCCGTCTGGTTTCTTTGGCAGGCGCATGGCAACTGCTGGCCCTGGCCGGGTTTCATCCGGAATATGAGCGCTGTGTCGCTTGCGGCCAGGTTCTGGCATTACCGGCATTCTTTGATGCCTGCGCCGGAGGTGGTGTTTGCCAGACCTGTGAGCATACCCAGCTGCAGCCGCTTGATGATGCAGTTTGCGATTTTGTCGACAAATTGCTGAATATCAACTGGAAACAACCGCCACAGTTCAAAGTGACCGGAGCTACCTTGCTACAGGCTGAAAAGATGCTGATCGAATTCATTGCCCATCGGATTGAGCGGCCGCTCAAATCGGTGCGGTTCATTCAGATGATGAAAGGGACGGAACGGCTGGAGGAACGTTGATGGCGGCAAGTATGGTAACCATAAATCTCGAACAGGGAATGCCGACACTGGAACAGGCAAAGCAGCGATTGGTCGCTGAATTGGGGCGTGCCCGCGGAACAGGCGCGAAGGCCGTCAAACTCATTCACGGATATGGCTCCAGCGGAGTGGGAGGCAAGTTGCGAATCGGTGTCCGGCAGTTTTTGGCAAGCAAAAAACGGCAGAATACAATTCGGTTGTTTATTGCTGGTGAAGATTGGGATATTTTTCATGCCGATTCGCGCCAACTGCTTGAAGCCTGTCCGGATCTGTCGCGTGACCGGGATCTGGGACAGGGCAATCCGGGAATAACCCTGGTATTGTTGTAACCGGAGCAGACAGTGCCAAACGAAGGATGAAGGGGACAACAGGGTGGCGCGAATTCTCATTGTTGACGATTCGCCGACAATCCGGCGAATGTTGCACGATATTCTGGTTAAGGCAGGACATGAAATTGTCGGGGAAGCCAATACCGGCGTCAAGGGGTATCTGGAATACGTCCGTTCCAAGCCGGACCTCGTTACAATGGATCTGGGCATGCCGACAATGAATGGGTTGACGGCCATGTCGAAAATTCTTGCGCCTTATCCGGATGCGCGATTCATTGTCATCAGTGCGGTAGAGGAAAAAACGGTCGTTCTGGAAGCCTTGCAGCGGGGTGCGCGTGGTTTTTTGCTCAAACCGTTTAGCGAACAACAAGTGTTGGAGGCTGTGGCTTCCATCTTGAAACAGACAGTTTCAACCAGCGAGTTTCGCGAAAAAGTGCGAAAGCATCGACGGACGCAGTTGGGCGAGACAGAGGATGCCGCAATGGTCGAAGAAATACATTCTCCGTTTGATATGGAAAAGCTTGCTGACGGAGCCTTGTCGGTTATTGTCCATCCGAATCTGACGATCAACAGCCTTGCCGCATTGGCGGTGGAGGTCAGGGCGTACTGCTCCGCCGAGCGGCCGGGAATTCGGTTTAATCTGGCGGAAGTGACAAAACTGGACCGGAAGGTCTTGGCGGCGCTGGATTCGCTTATGGTCGAACTGCATCAAAATTGTGGCGGGGTCAAAGTGATTGCCGGCAATGAAAAACTCATCCTTCTGGTGAAGGATGAGCAGTCGGCAACCGGTAAACTGGCATTCATTTCCTTGCTACTGGATGAGCTGTGAGCCGGTCACACCAGCTTCCAATTATCGATCGTCAGACTTTGCATCCAGAGAAACCGCCACAGTGAAATGGTGAAATTTCCAGGGATGAACAGCGATTTCGGCATATAGACGCTGATCGTATCGACGATGACGTGGTTGAATCTTTCCAGTTCAGCCTCCGGGGGTTTGCCCAGTCGCACGGACGGGCCTACATTCACCTTGCATCAGCCGAGCATTGAATTACGGGTTTCAACCAGTTGGACAGAATCGGAACGTTCCGAGATATATTTTTTTGCTGCCGGAGTCAGAGTGATTTCAAGTTTTGCCATTGTAACGCACCTCCTTGTGGCGAAATATTCTTGATTACTATTTTACCGTAGAAATTGTCAGGATACAATCCGGTCAGAGGAAAGGAGAAACGGGATGCTGTTGGCAGGCGTTTGGCTAAGACGAGGTTGTCTGATCGCAATAGGGATGCTTCTGCTTGGCGGGGTTTGGTTAGCCACGGCAGCGGCGGCTCCGGCTTTGATCGTACCGATGCAGGTGCAGCAAGGCAGCTTG
>CAZOJA010000311.1:0-3046 GCA_964579955.1 uncultured Veillonellaceae bacterium
TACGGTTTGACGGTGGTCTTGTAGACCATCTTGCCGTCTTTCATCTCGATGATGACCGCGCTCTTGACTGCGTCGTGGCTTTCGTTGAGGGTCGTGGCGCCGGTAACCGCCGGGAAGTCCTTGGTGGCTACGAGAGCAGCCTGGATTTTAGCAGGATCGGCTGCGCCGGCCCGTTTGATCGCGTCGACCAGAACGTAGGCGGCATCATAACCGAGAACTGCCATCGCGTCAGGCATTACGCCATATTCTTTTTTATAAGCATCGACGAATTTTTTCGAGGCCGGGCTGGAATCTTCCGGCGAATAGTGATTGGTGAAGTAGGTGTTGTTCATGCCGGCCGCGCTGCCGATTTCAACCAGTTTGGGCGAATCCCAGCCGTCGCCGCCGACGATCGGCATCATCAGACCCATTTCGCGGGCTTGTTTGGCAATCATGCCGACTTCTTCATAGTAACCGGGCAGATAGATGACTTCCGGGTTCATGCCTTTGATTTTGGTCAGGATGGCTTTGAAGTCCTTGTCTTTTTGCAGGTAGGCTTCTTCGCCGGCAATCGTGCCGCCGCCTTTGGTATAGGCTTCCTTGAAGAACTTGGCCAGACCTTTGCTATAGTCGCTGGAGTTGTCGATCATGACAACCGCTTTTTTCAGTTTCAGGTCTTTCAGCACGAAGTTCGCGCCAACCGTGCCCTGGAACGGATCGATGAAACAGACGCGGAAGGTGTAGGGTTTGGCTTTGCCGGTTTTTTCATCCACCGTAACTTTGGGGTTGGTTGTCGCTGCAGCAACGAAAGGAATCTTGTTCGCTTCGTTGACTGCCGAACCGGCGATGCCGTTGGAGCTGGTGGTGAAACCGACGACGGCAACCACTTTGTCCTGGGTGATGACTTTGGTCATCGCATTGGCCGATTCGGAAGGCTCGCCTTTGTTATCCGCCGTTACCGTAGTGATTTGTTTGCCCAGCACGCCGCCGGCAGCATTGATTTCCTTGAACGCCAGCTTGGTTCCGTTATTGGCGGCGGTACCGAAGGAAGCGGTGCCACCGGTCAATTCATAGACAACACCGATTTTGATATCTTTGGATTCGGCCGGCTTCGCCGCCGGCGCTCCGCCACCGCAACCGGTCACGGCAAACGCGACAAGAACCAATAAGGCCAAGGCAAACTTCAGACTACTTTTTTTCACAGAAACACCCTCCTCAAATTTTATCCACGCAAACTTTAATTGTCTGATCCCCTAATACTCTGGTTAAGGCCCCCCTTCGCCATTGGTTGTTGCCCCTTGATTAACGAAAGCTGCAATTGGGATCCATGATTGAAAAAAGAAGCTTTGGGCAAAATACCCGCTGGATATTTTACCAAAAGCTTCTTTGCTTTTGCTATAATCATGCACTCATTTGTCTTTCCTAAATGCTCTTGAAGATGATTATAGACCTCAAAATATAATTTTACAAGTGATTTTTGATAAAAATGTTACATTTTTTCCGCAACAACCTTCGCTTGCATGAATAATAGTAAATAATCGGCGCCACCAGCCTTGGAATCGGTACCCGACATATTAAACCCGCCAAACGGTTGCACGCCGACCAATGCACCGGTGCATTTGCGGTTCAGATACAGGTTGCCGACATGGAAATCGCGGCGAGCCTGCTCCAGTTTGGCCCGGTTACGCGAATAAACCGCCCCGGTCAGTCCATACTCGGTGTCATTGGCGATCCGCAGCGCATCGGCAAAATCTTCGGCACGGGTAATTGCCACCACCGGGCCAAAAATTTCTTCCTGGGCAATCCGCGATTTCGCCGGTGCGTCGGCAAACACGGTCGGCTCGATGAACCAGCCTTTGTCGCCTGCCGTATTGCCGCCGGCAACCAGACGGGCTTCGCTTTTGCCGATCTCGATGTATTCGAGGATTTTTTTGTAGGCGCTTTCGTCAATCACCGGACCCATATTAACACCATATTGGGCAGCAGCACCCACTGTCAGTGCTTTGGTCTTCGCCGCGACTTTGGCCACTACTTCATCATAGACGCTTTTCACGATGATCGCCCTTGAACAGGCCGAGCACTTCTGGCCCTGGAAACCAAACGCAGAAGCAACAATGCCGTTGGCTGCCTCTTCCAGATCGGCTTCCTCATCGACGATAATCGCGTCTTTGCCGCCCATTTCCGCCACAACCCGCTTGATCCAGATCTGGCCTGGCGCAACATCGGCCGCCAGTTTATTGATCCGCAGGCCGACTTCCTTGGAGCCGGTAAAGTTGATGAACCGCACCTGCGGGTGCGATACCAACGCGTCGCCGATACTGCCGCCGCTGCCGGGCAGATAGTTGATCACGCCTGCCGGCGCACCGGCCGCTTCGAACAGTTCCATCAGTTTGGCTGCAATCACCGGCGTACTGCTGGCCGGTTTCATGATAACCGTATTGCCTGCCACCACCGCAGCGGCGACCATGCCGGCCAGAATCGCCAGCGGGAAATTCCAGGGCGGAATCACGACACCGACGCCAAGCGGGATATAAAAGCATTCGTTCTGTTCGCCGGGAACGGCGATGACCGGCATGCCCGCCGCATAGCGCAGCATTTCCCGTCCATAGTATTCCATGAAATCGATCGCCTCGGCTGTATCGGCATCGGCTTCAGCCCAGTTCTTGCCTGCTTCCTCAACCAGCCAGGCCGAATATTCGAATTTACGCCGGCGCAGAATCGCCGCCGCTTTGAACAACAGGCGGGCCCGTACTTCCGGCGCCACATGTTTCCAGCTGGAAAATGCGTCTTGCGCTGCTTTGACGGCCTGGTCAGCCAGTTCGACGTTGGCCCGGGCCACTGTGCCGATGACTTCTGAGAAGCAAGAGGGGTTCACCGAGGTGATGCGGGCTTCGGTGTCAATGGCTTTGCCGGCGATTTTCAGTGGATAATGGCGGCCTTTTTCGGACGCCACCAGTTGCAGCGCCGCCTCCATGGCCGCTTTGTTCTCGGGGATGCTAAAATTCGTGAACGGTTCATTTTGATACGCTGTTTGCATAAGGGGACCCCTCCTCAATATTTCATCATT
>CAZOJA010000312.1:0-3036 GCA_964579955.1 uncultured Veillonellaceae bacterium
ATGGCGGCGCAACAGTAAATAATCTATTGATGCAATTTCAGGCCGACATCCTCGGTACGGCAGTCGAACGGCCGGACATCACCGAAACCACCGCCATGGGCGCCGCCTATCTGGCTGGCCTGGCAACCGGCTTCTGGCCCAGCCGGGACGAACTGAAAAAACAATGGCGAATCGACCGCCGTTTCGAGCCGGCGATGGACGCCGCAGTTCGCGAGAAACTCTGCCGCGGCTGGAACAAAGCAGTCCAACGCTCGCTAGACTGGGACGAATAATTTTTTATTTTAATTTGGTGTGCAGTTCACGCAGTTTGTCGAGAAAGCCGTCCACCGCCGTTTCGGGTGTTGCCCACGAGGTAACCAGTCGGATTGCCGAGTGATCCGTATCGACCTTTTCCCAGACGTAAAAGGAATACTCTTTGAGCAATTCTTCAATCATGGGATTGGGCAAAACCGGGAAAATCTGATTGCTCGGTGAGTCAGTCAGATAGCGATAACCTGCCTGATCGATCGCCTGCCGGATTCGGTCCGCCAATCGGTTGGCATGCGCGGCCATTGTAAAATACAGATCATCGGTAAACAAGGTCATGAACTGAATCCCAATCAGCCGGCCTTTGGCCAGCAAAGCGCCTTTTTGCTTCATGTGAAAACGAAAATCGTCTTTCAGCGAGTCCCGACAGATAACTAGCGCCTCACCCAGCAAGGCGCCATTTTTGGTGCCGCCGATATAAAATGCATCGGCAAGTTCAGCGAGAGCCTGCAAATCAAGATCATTGCCTGCGGCACATAGCGCCGAACCAAGCCGGGCGCCGTCGACAAACAGTAGCAGCCCCTTCTGGCGACAAAGCTGGCTGATCTGCTCCATTTCCTGCCGTGAATAAATCGTGCCGACTTCAGTCGGTTGGGACAGGTAAACCAGCCTGGGCTTCACCATATGTTCATCGCCATGCCCTGCCACAACAGAACTGATTTGCGCCGCCGTAAGCTTGCCGTCGCTGCTGTCGACTGAAATCACCTTGTGGCCGGTTGCTTCGATCGCACCGGTTTCATGGACCAGAATATGACCGGTACTGGCGGCGATCGCTGCTTCATGCGGCCGCAGAAAGGCAGAAATCGCGGTGAGGTTGGTCTGGGTCCCGCCAGATAGAAAATGCACATCAATATTGTCACGGCCGATTTTTTGTTTGATCAAAGCCGCCGCTTTCGCTGAGAATTCATCCTCACCATAACCGTCCTGCTGCTGCAGGTTCGTCGCCAGCAAAGCCGCCAATATCTGCGGATGCGATCCTTCACTGTAGTCGTTCTTGAAACTGTACATCGCCAACACGCTCCTCTTGTATTTTCCAGCTTGTCGCTGGTTTTTGATCATCAGCCCTGCTTTTTATCCGCCAAGCACTTCATACCCTGCTGCGCGCAATGCGGCCACCGCCGCTGGGAAATCGGCCTGTTTCACCAGAATATAATCCGTATTATAAGTTGACAGGACAAAAATGCCAAGCTGCGCCGTTGCCAACGCCGAACTGACCCCGGCGACAATCCCCACCAGCGCGAAGTCCAGTATGCCGGCAATCTTGAGCATCCGCCAACTTCGCTCACACAGGACGGTTGGTGGGATCTGCGCCTCGGTACAGACGATGGAGATTTCCTCCGTTGTTCGGCTCAGGGAAAAAAACTCTCCCTGCAGACTCCATTCCGGCACAGGGTCCGCCGGACTCAGCCGACAAACCCCGTAAAGACCGGGCTGCACGATCAGGGTCAATTGTTTTGCAGTCATCCTCACAACACACTCCTGTAGTTTAACTAACCAAGCTATGCCGAAACCCCTGCCTATAATAATACGAAACCGAAGGCACTTTCAAAAATGAGCCGCCACTGCTGTCAGAAAACCTTGACGCGGTGGCGGCTTTACTATATGCAGTTGCTGCAAAAACTAAAGCTTGATGATCGTGCCGACCCCGCGTTTTTTCGCTTCCTGCAGTGCGTAGCCTGCTGTCGCCAGATCCTGGATCGCTACTCCCGTGGTGTCAAAGATTGTGATTTCATCGGGGGCAGTGCGCCCTGGCTTGCTTTGGTTAATTAGCTCGCCGAGTTCAGCGCGAATCATTTCCCGGGAAATAATCCCGGCATCAACGGCATGCTGGCACTCGCCCAGATAACAACACTGTGCCAGATTATCAACAAATACGGACGCCCGGCCAAAAATCTGCGGGTCCAGTTCCTGCTTGCCCCGTGTATCGGTACCAATCGCATTAATATGGGTCCCCGGTTTAACCCAGGCATCCATCACAATGGCTTTAAAACTGGACGTCGCCGTCACAATTACATCCGCGGCCCGACAGGCCTGCTCCGGGGTTTCCGCGACTCGGATTGTATAATTGGTGGATTGCAGGTCACTGACCACCTTCTCGGCGGACGAACGATACACATCATACACCCAGACTTCCTTAATCGCCGGCAGCACTTTCAGCGACGCTTCCAGCTGATTCCGCCCCTGATGACCCGCGCCAATCAGCGCCAGTACTTTGCTGTCAGGTCTCGCCAGTTGCTTGCAGCCGATCGCACCAATCGCCGCCGTCCGAATTTGCGTGACAAAATTTGCCGCAATCACTGCTGTCGGTTGCCCGGTCGCCGGATCGAACAACATTATGGCCGACTGATGATTGGGTAGTCCTTTGTCCTTGTTGTCAGCCCAAAATCCGCCTGCCTTGAAGCCAAGCACTTCCTGATTTGCCAGATAGCCCGATTTGATGCCGAAGAAGCCGTTGTGTTTTTCGATTTTTTCCCGGATTACCGGCAAAACATAGCTTTCGCCCCGATTATAATCGCTGAAAGCTTTCTCAATCAGCCGAAGATTTTCGTCAAAACTCACCAGTTCAGCAACTTCCTGGTCATTGAGCACAATCAGTTCATTCATGTGCCGTCCCTCCTACTTATTCTTTCAATGTTGCTAGCCTGTCAATTTCACTATCTAAAAAATCTCCATTACAACCGGGCAGTGGTCGCTGCCCATGACCTCCGGCAGAATCGACGCTTCACGAAT
>CAZOJA010000313.1:0-3024 GCA_964579955.1 uncultured Veillonellaceae bacterium
CATTTTGAAAAAATGCTTTATGATAATGCGCTTTTGGCGCTCTGCTGTCTGGAAACTGCCGAACTTACAGGGGCGGCAGAGCACCGCCGATTGGCGGAAGACGTAATTGGTTATGTTCTGCGCGACCTGGCTGGGCATGAAGGGGAATTCTATTCGGCCGAAGACGCCGATTCCGAGGCCGGTGAAGGCCGCTATTACACATGGACAATGTCGGAGTTAATAGAAGTTCTGGGAATGGAAAAAGCGACAGTGTTTGCTGGATACTACAATGTGACCGATAAGGGAAATTATGAACAGGGAACCAATATTTTGCATACGGTGGATCAATCGCTAGCGGATTATGCGGCAAAAACCAAACGTGGTGAACGCGAGCTAGCCGCTCAACTGGAAGAATGCCGGAAAAAAATGTTCATTCGCAGAAGCAAGCGGCAAAGGCCATTTCGTGACGATAAGGTGCTTACCGCATGGAACGCTTTAATGGCTGTAGCACTGGCCAAAGCATCCAAGGTTCTTGACCGGGCGGTTTATCGCGTGGCAGCGGAGAAATGCCTCGCTTTCATCGAAAAGAATTTGCGCAACTCGCAGGGACGTTTATTGGCGGCGTACCGCGGCGGCGAAGCCAGACATCTGGGCTGCATTGACGATTATGCCTTTTTGTTGTGGGCCAGACTGGAGTTGCAAACGGTGTCCCCTTCGGACGAAAATCTCTCCCGGGCGATAAAACTGGCCGATGAGATGTTGCGATTGTTCTGGGATGAGACCAGTAGCGGATTCTACTTTACCGGAAGCGATGCGGAGGCCTTGCCGGTCAGGATGCGAGAGTGGGTCGATGCGGCGATCCCCTCAGGCAATTCGGTCGCGGCCCGGATGCTATGCCGGTTGTCGGTCATGTCTCAATCGCCGCGGTACAGGGCGATTAGTCGGATGATGTTGGAGAAAATGGCAGGCGAATTGACCCGCAGTCCGCTGGCGTATAGCTTTTTACTGTCGGCATGCGACGAATATTTCTCAACCGTTGATTGACTTGTGCTTCCTCTGGTGATAAAGTGATAATAGTAATTATTACTAAAAACGGAGGAAGCGATATGAAACAAAAACGCACCTGGGGTCTGATTGGTTTTGTCTTGGGATTGCTCGTAGTGGTTGTGATGACTGCTGCGGGAGGTTCCTTTATAGTCGGGGCTCAGTCCAAACCGACGGTCGCGGTGACAATAGCGCCGCAAGCTGCATTCGTGCGAGAGGTTGCCGGCGATTTGGCCAACGTGGTCACCTTGATGCCGCCGGGAGCCAACCATGAAACCTTTTCCCCACCTCCCCAGGATATGGAGAAACTGAGTGGCGCCAACCTGTACCTGACCATGGGATTGCCGCCGGAGCGGGCAGGTTTGCTGCCGAAGCTTGCGGAAATGAACCCGAAAATGCGGATTATCGATGTCCAGGCAGAAGTCGCCAAAAGCTATGCGCCACGATTCTTTGCCCCGCATGATCAGGATCCGCATATCTGGCTTTCGCCGAAGCGGGCCATCGTCATGGTGCGTTTGACCGCGCAGGAACTGAGCACGATCGACCCGGCAAACACTGCGGCTTACAACGCCAATGCCGAGCGGTTTATCGCCAGAATTGAGGCGGCGGACCAGGAAATCCAGGCATCATTCAAGACCCTCTGGAACAGGACCTTTATTGTCTATCATCCGGCATTCGGATATTTTGCCGAGGAATACAACCTGACCATGGTGGCGCTGGAGGAAGAAGGCAAGGAAGCCGACCCCCGACGTTTCCGCGAAGTGATTGACATGGCCAAGGAAAAAGGGATCAAGGTGATCTTCTATCAGGAAGACATCGACGGACGCCAGTCCCGCACCTTTGCCGAAGAGTTGGGCGGACAGGCGGAAAAAGTATCGCCGATGGCGACGGACTATGTGGAAAACTTGCTGCGGATGGCCAGAACTTTTGCGATGGCGTTGAAGTAATTAAACGGATGGAGCGACCGATGACACTGGCACTGGATATTTCAAACCTGAATGTGTTTTATGGCGATGACTGCGCGTTAAAAGATATCAATCTGCAGGTCGATGAGCGCGAATTTTTGGCGATCATCGGTCCTAACGGCGGCGGCAAGACGACTTTGCTCAAAGCCATTCTGGGTTTGGTGACCCCGGATTCGGGTGAGATCCGGATTTTCGGCCGCAGCGGTGAAGCTGCCCGGCGCAGCATCGGTTATGTGCCGCAGTTTTCCCGTTTTGATCGAAGATTTCCGATCAGTGTGGAAGAAGTTGTGCTGATCGGTCGACTCGCCGGCCGTTCACCCTGGTTCAGCCGCTTCAGTCGGGCGGATCGGCAACTGGTCGACGCTTTGCTGGAACGGTTGGAAATTGCAGACCTGAAGCATCGTCAAATCGGCCAGCTGTCCGGTGGTCAACTGCAACGGGTGCTGATTGCCCGGGCCTTAGCGGTGGAACCCCGGATCCTGATTCTGGACGAACCGACTGCAAGTGTCGATTCGGCTTCGAAAACCCGGATTTACGATTTGTTGAAAGAACTGAATCGAGAAATGACGATCTTGATTGTGACGCATGATTTGAGCGCGGTATCTTCCAATATCGATAAAATTGCCTGCCTGAACCAACAACTTTTCTATCATGGGCAGACCGAACTGGAAGCCGGTCTGGTGGAGAAAGTCTATGGCTGTCCGGTAGACCTGATCGCCCATGGCGTGCCGCATCGCGTACTGCGCGGTCACGAGGAGGAAAGCCGATGATTGAAACGATCCTGAAATACAATTTCCTGCAAAATGCGATGATGGCGGCGGTTCTGGCCAGTATCGCCTGCGGTGTCATCGGCGTGTATATCATGGAAAAAAAACTGGTGATGATGAGCGGCGGCATTGCCCACACTGCGTTCGGCGGCATCGGGTTGGGCTATTTTCTCAAAGTCGAGCCGATTTTTACGGCGCTTGGCGTGTCGGTGATTGCCGCATTGGCGGTGGCGGCGCTCAAACGCAAGGCGAGGACCGATTCGGATTTG
>CAZOJA010000314.1:0-3011 GCA_964579955.1 uncultured Veillonellaceae bacterium
GTGATAGCGGCGACGTAGCCAAGCCGCAAACTTGTTTGTCCCATTTTTCCAATGAGAACATAGGCAATACGTCGGCCAAGTCCCGTTTCAACGAAACATTGACCAACCAAGAACGCAGAAAATACCAACCATGCTGTCGGACTCGCAAATCCAGCCAAGGCCACGGATGTTTTTTTAAAGAATAGCGATATTGCCGCTATTGCCGTAAGCAGAACAACCGGTTCGGGTGCCGGCCGCAGTACCAATCCGACAATCGCGCCGATGTAAAACGCGAACAAGCGCCAAGCGTCCACAGTGAGTCCTTGGGGAACCGGAATCATCAATATGACAACCGGGACAGCCAGGCATGCCAGCGCTTTAGCCAAAGTCTTATTCATAAACTTCCCTCCCTCGTAATTCAGTTAGCCTTAAGGATGATAGTGATCGATCACTGCAACTGTTCATGCATTGCGGCGATTGATTTCCTGGGCTTTCCGTTTATATTCCGTTACCATGCCGCCCGCTTCCCAGACAGCAATGTCTTCGGCCGATAGTTTATCGCATTTGACGGTGATGCCAGTGTCCGTATTCGTAATCGTTCCATTTTCCAGATCAATCTCACAATGCTGGTAGTTTTCGAAGATATCATATGCGTTTTCGGAAAAGAGCACCATGAGGCCAGATACGATCGCATTTCGGTAATAGATTTTGGCGATTGACCGGGCAACGATAGCCTGTACCCCATTGGCCGTAAAAGCGATAACGCCATGCTCACGACTTGAACCACATCCGAAGTTTTTTCCAGCAACAATAATGTCGCCAGCTTCCACTTTTTTAGGGAAGTCTGGGTCTAGTCCGGCCATGGCAACTGCGGCAATTTCACTAGGCTTGCTGAGTTCCAGATAACGACCTGGCACGATCATATCTGTGTCAATGTTGTCGCCAAACGTGATTACTCTTCCTTTAATTACCTTTGTCATATCAGCGATTCTCCTTCCTATTATCACTTTATAAATACTTGCGGGGATCGGTTAGTACCCCTTCAACACACGACGCCGCCACGGTAGCCGGGGAGGCAAGATACAGTTCGGCCCGCATGTGCCCCATGCGGCCGGCAAAGTTTCGATTTGATGCCGTAATACATTTTTCACCTTCCGCCAACACTCCCATGTGCGCGCCCAGGCAAGGGCCGCAGCCTGCGTTGCAGATGATACAGCCGGCATCGATAAAGGTCTGGATATAACCTTTGGCGATCGCTTGCGAATAAATTTCATAGGTCCCCGGGATAATCAACATTCGCACATCCGGGTTAACTTTGCGCCCTTTTAAGATACGGGCCGCAACTTCAAGATCTTCGAGTCTCCCTCCTGTGCACGTTCCAATTAATCCCTGATTAAACGCGAATGGTTCTATTTCAATAATATCGTGAACATTATCTACATGATGCGGACAGGCCACTTGCGGAATCAAATCAGAAATATCAAAGACATAGTTTTCACAATACTTGTAATCGGGATCCGTTTCAAATACGGTAAAATCGTGTTTTGTCCGTCCTTTAAGAAATTCAAGCACCTTTTCATCGGGTTGAATATAGGATGTCTTTGCTCCCATCTCAACCGCCATATTGCAAAGTACCATTCGTTCAGCGAGACACATTTCTTTGATGGCTTCGCCGGTATATTCAATGGCTTTATAGATGGCAAAATCCGACTTTAGCTCTTTAAGGATTTTCAACACGACATCTTTCGCAAAAACCCCTTTCGGCAACTTTCCTTTGATTTCAACGCGGATCACTTCCGGCACTTTAAACCACATTTCA
Organism: uncultured Veillonellaceae bacterium; assembly: GCA_964579955.1. Taxonomy (GTDB): domain Bacteria; phylum Bacillota; class Negativicutes; order UBA1444; family UBA1444; genus UBA1444. Next base: position 1,799 of record CAZOJA010000314.1, read on the forward strand.
CCAAAGCCAAGCGCCGCTGCCGTGTCATAACCACCTGTTCCTGTACCAAAGGCACCTAATGCGCCGCAAATTGTGGCGTGCGAATCATTGGCGCAAGAAATTGCACCTGGATAAATATAGCCCTGTTCAATTACATGCTGATATACAACCCCGCTGTTGATATCAAAAATATGCGCTCCATGTTTTTTGCAAAACTCCCGCATGTCCTTCTCATTCTGAGCCGCCCGAATCGTAGGTGCCGGGGCATTGATTCCAAATATGAACCCGGCTCTTTCTGGGTGTTGCATTCTTTCTAAACCAATTTCATGAAACGAATCGATAATGTTGCGGTAAAGGTCAATCCCCAGTGCCAAATCCACCTTACACCAAACTCGGTCGCCAGCCTGAACTTTTTCCACGCCAGCCGCATGTGCCATGATTTTTTCAAGCGCGTGCATAAAACAATCCCCTTTTTCTAGATTGGTATGATATCTGTCCTCATACTAATATTATATTAATTTTTGTATCATACTTTTGTCAATAGCATCAATGAAAATAATAAATACTTGACCATCGAACGGCGTTATTGTACGCTTAATCAGGAAATATTAGTAAGGAGTGCGTGCCGTCTCATGAAAGAAGTTCGCAAAGTTGTTGTGCACGACGCAGCAATGGATGAAATATTAGGTTATATTCGGGACAATAATCTGAAACCGGGCGACAAACTTCCCCCCGAACGGGAAATTGCTGAAATTCTAAAAGTCAGTCGCAGCACGGTTCGAACCGTATTACAAGCTCTGGAAATGAACAGTGTCATAAACATTAAACACGGCAGCGGAATATTTGTCGCATCACTCAACGGTGTTCTCTTTTCACAATACAAATGCAGCGGCGATGAAAAAGAAGTGTTGAAACTCATCCAGCAGGTTGCGCAAGCCCGCATTATGCTCGAAACCTTTTGTGCCTTGGAAGTATCAAAAACAATTACCCCGGAACAGTTGCAAATGTTATATGATCTTGAAGTCAAGCAATATGAACTTTTATCTCTGGAAGATCCGCAAGGCGAACCAATTGAGCGACCAAATCTTACGTTGGAACGCGCCATCAGTTCTCTTCTGAACAACCCTTTGCTACATGATTTTCATCGTGAAATTGAAGAAACCTGGAAGAAAGCCTTCGCCAATATTAATTCTGTTCCCATTCACCTGTCCGTTCGTCATGCGGATCACTTAGA
>CAZOJA010000315.1:0-3002 GCA_964579955.1 uncultured Veillonellaceae bacterium
TGACTGGAGTTCAGACGTGTGCTCTTCCGATCTGCCATTCAGGCGTTTTTGGCCAACGATTTCAGTGCCGCGCAAAAGGCGATGCTGTTTCAGCCGGCGGAACTAAAAGATGAAAAAACCGTCCGCCTGTTCAGCGAGTTCTCAGCCCACCTGAACAAGCGACTGTCCCTGGAAGCAAAAGGCGCCGGCCAAAACGCCACCACCCCCGTCCTTTCTGTCACCAACATCCGCCAAACCGAGAATAGCGACAGTCTTGCCGATATCACCATCGGAGCCGGACCGGATCTGGAACCGCTGCGGCTGACCGTGAAAACCATCAAACGAAACGGGACATGGTTGGTCGATTACGCTTATTTCATGTTGGCCCTGATTGACGAGTTGGAAGAATAAGATTTCACACTTTCGTTACAATTACGACATTCTTTTGAAACTCTTACCGCCTATACTATAGTCAGCAGCAGAAAAAGCAGCGAAAAAAATACTACCCGTCAATTCAGCATGTATTTAAGGAGGATAAAACAATGAACAAGAAAACAGTTGCGATTTTAGGAACAGCGATTTTGGTTCTCTCAACGGCCTCTGTCTCTCTGGCCGGCCCGATGGGCGGCGGCATGGGAATGGGTGGCGGTCGCGGCATGGGCGGCGGCATGGGAATGGGCATGGGCCCGCAGGGTCAACCGCCGGCGCAACTTACCGAGCAGCAACTCGCCGACTGGAAAGCCTGGCAGGAAAAGAATTTTCAACTTCGTAAAGAGTATATCGGCAATCTGGTCAAATCCGGCTCGTTGACCCAGGAACAGGCCGACGCTCGGATCAAGGCGATGGAAGCGGCACATGCATTCCGCGCCAAAAACAATCTGGTAGCCCCTGGCGCGATGCGCAACGTTAAATTGACCGACGAGCAAAAAGCCGAAATGAAAAAACTGTTTGAGCAGCGACTGGCCATCCGCAAGGAAGCCCTGGCCTCCTATGTGAAATCCGGCCAGATTACCCAGGCGCAGGCCGACAACCAGATCCAGCGGATGCAGGACCACTTCAACTACCGTCTGGAAAACGGCATGGGGCCGAATAACGGCGGACGCGGCATGGGCGGCGGCAAAGGAATGGGACGCGGCGGCTTCGGCGGCGGTGCGGGCGGTTGCAACCGCTTCTGATAACGGATACAATGGACTTGGAATGACGAAGGGTGCTACGGCATTCTTCGTCATTATTTTTACTGTACGAGGGATTGTCTGATGGATAAACAAAAAATCCTCCTCGTCGATGACGATGGCCGGATTCGCAACCTATTGAAACTTTATCTGGAAAAGGCCGGATTCCAGGTCAGTGAAGCGGAAAACGGCCTGGAAGCTTTGCTTTCGCTGCAGCACGCCCAACCGGACCTGATCGTGCTGGACATCATGATGCCGGTGCTCGATGGCATCGAGACCTGCCGCCAGATACGCAAGCTGGCAACCACGCCGATCCTGCTGCTCACGGCCCGAACGGAAGTGGACGACAAACTGCAGGGATTCGACTGCGGAGCGGATGACTATGTGGAAAAACCGTTCAACCCGCAGGAGGTTGTCGCCCGGGTCCGCGCGATTCTTCGCCGCCGCCCGGCTGCAGCCAAGCCGATGCAGCCGGTCAAAGCGCCGACAGCCTCCCCCGTCGTGAAGCACGGCGCTTTGCTGATCGATCCTGGTGCCCGCTCCGTTCATCTGGGCAGCGCAGAAATCGAACTGACTGCCAAGGAATTTGATCTGCTACACGCCCTGGCCAACCGACCCGGTCATGTTTTTTCACGCGACAATCTGCTGCAAACCATCTGGGGTGTCGATGCCTCCGGTGACAGCCGCACCGTCGATATCCACATCCAGCGTTTGCGGCAAAAAATCGGCGATGACGGCGGTCCCGGCTGGAAAATCGCTACCGTATGGGGCGTGGGCTACCGCTTTGAAATCCATGCACCAAAGGAGTCCTCTTCATGAAGAAATGGTCGTTCCAAGCCAAACTGGTCGCCGCGTTCATGCTGGTCATCACCGTCGTGCTGATTGCCGTGTTCTGGAGCGCCTCCCTGTTCATCCGTGACCGGATGCTGGACGAAAAGCAGCAGGACCTGACGCAAAAAGGCAGCGAACTGGCAAAAAAAATCGCCGCTTTCAAGGAGAACCCGACGCCTAGAACGACGCTCGGCGATCTGCTCAGCGACATGGACCTGTATCTGGATTCGCGGATCTGGGTACTCGACGCCAACCGGCAGCCAGTCGCCTTTTCGCAGGGCGGCTCGCCGCGCGGCGGCATGGGGATGGGCATGGGGCGCGGCATGGGCGGCGGCATGGGAATGGGCGGACGCAACGCCCAGCCGGGCGGCGGCTCACCGATGCCCGGTCCGTTGCCGGCTGCACTGCGCAGCTTCGCCAACGAACTGGACACGGTTTATCAGGGCAACCTGTGGAGCAAGGTGATCGTTCACCCGGTGTACGAAGAACAAATGGTGGTGGTCGGCGTACCGATCCGCCTGTCCAGCGGCAAAGTCGACGGCGCGGTGGTGATCAATTCACCGGTCGTGGCCGTCAATGACTTTTTGCGCCATATCTATTGGTTCATCGGCCTCGGGGCAGTGGCCGGGATTTTGCTTTCCTTTGTCGTCATCCAGCTGCTCACACGCAGTTTGGTCCGTCCGCTAAGAGCAATGCAAAACACGACCGGCGCGATTGCCAAGGGCGATTACGGAGCACGGGTGTCAATCGACAGCGCTGACGAAATCGGTCGTCTGGGAACCTCGATCAATCAACTGGCCGCCGACCTAGGCCAGTTCATGCTCGAGGCCGCCAAGACCGAAAAACTGCGCCGCGATTTCATCGCCAACGTTTCGCACGAGCTGCGTACCCCACTGACGATCATTCGCGGCTATTCCGAAGCTATATTGGACGGCACGGTCGAAGACCGCAAACAAATCGAGAGTTTCCTGAAGATGGTCCGCGATGAAGCGGTCCGTTTGGAGCGCCTGATCAAAAGCC
>CAZOJA010000316.1:0-2989 GCA_964579955.1 uncultured Veillonellaceae bacterium
CCCTGTCGCGGCATGCTCGGGTAAGCCCATCTGCTTGCCGGTGATTCTGCTTTTCCCCTGATTCAGCGCATATTCCACCGAAGCAGCCAAGTTGACGCTGACAGCCGAAGTCCATTCCCCCACTTTGCGGAAATGCGGCACCACGCAGCCGCAGTTGCTCCAGTCGCGCGCATCTTCCGGCGAAAGGCCCGCCGCCACCAGCATCGCCGAACCAATCCGATCATTGTGTACTGCCGGGAAGCCGGTGCCGGTGCGGATCAGCTTGCAGACCGCCAGCAAGAATTCATCCGGGCTGTCCGGGTGAATCCGCACGCTCAGGCCGGGCTGATGGGTCTTGACGTTTTCCGTCGCTTGCAGGCACATGAACGACAGTTCATTCGTCGCATCGCGTCCATCGCGCGTCCGGCCGCCCACGGTAAGGTTTTGGAAAGAGTTGTAGCCGGCGAAGAACTTTGCCGTGTTGCTGGAAATCGCCCACACCCACTCCGAAAGCTTGATCCAAAGCGCCTCGATCAGTTCCTGGGCCTGCGCCTTGTCCAGTTTGCCTGAAGCAATATCCTTGGCGTAATACGGATACATGTATTGATCGAACCGTCCCAGATTCAAGGCCAGCGAGTTCTCCGACAGGATTGAACCGAGCTGCGTGAACCAGACCGTCTGGATCGCTTCACGGAAAGTTTTCGGCGGTTGTTCCGGCACGCGGCGACAAACGCGCGCAATCTCCTCGAGTTCTGCTTTGCGTTGCGGATTCGGTTCCGATTTGGCCAGTTCGTTGGCCTTATCCGCATACCGATTCGCCAACGTTATGATTCCTCCGGCAACCAGCGCCGCAGCCTGATAAAACTCGATCTGCTCCAACGCCTCCGTTGAAGTCGGTTCCAACCGGGCCAGCTTCGCTTCCGCCTCCGCCTTGATTCCGCCGAAGCCTTTTTTGAAAATCAAGTCCTGATAATCGGCCGTGATTTCTCCCACCGCGTTCCGCCACTTGGAGTCATTGTCCAGAATACCGGTATCGATCAGAATATTGGCCGTTTCCGGGTGAATCCGCGATAAAAAGGTTTCTTCCAGCGACTTGCCTTGCCAGTAGGGAAAAATGTCCCTGCGCAGCTGGTGCTTGGTCAAGTCGTCGATACAATACGGATCTTGCGTACGGCTGGCGAAGCTGTCCATTTCTTGCTCGACCCACTGCCAGGAGTACTCGGGGCAGACGATGCCCGCCTTACGGAACTCGCCGATCGCGCCAACAACCAGTTCGCCGTCAAAAATGGTGACCGGAATCTGTTCGCAGACCGCCTTGAACGCTTTGGCCCGCCGGAGAATGACCGCCTGACCTTCCGTATGTTTGTGGGATTCGGTAAAAATTGCGGCGCGTTTGGCGCTGATCGACGGTTTTAATTCGATGTAGGATTTTTTGAATTCCTCGATCCGTTGGCTTGCACTTGGCATGATTGACTCCTCCTCTTCTCGTATCCAGTCATCGGTAGAAACCCTGGCTTTCATTTCGAATTAGTTTCGATTTTCGAAAATAAGTCGCGGAAAAAAAGCGCTTAGCGACGCAGATATTTGCCCAGATTTTTTTGCGCATCATTCATATGCTTGCGCAGTAATTTCTGCGCCTTCTTTATATCTTTTTCCGCACAGGCAGCCAGCAGCAGCCGGTGCTCGGTTTGCGACTTTTCCTGATGCTGCAGGGTGGACAGGTAGATGCGCATATATCGTTCGACATTGTTATGCAGGTTTTGAATCATCGAAAGCAGTTTCGGACGCCCTGCCGCCCGGTACAAAATCTCATGGAACTGCCAGTTCAGTTCGCCCCAGCGCTTGCTGTCGGTTTCTGCATCGACTTGCCGTAAAACCCGTTCCGCCGCCGTCAGTTCTTCGCCGGACAAGTTAGGAATCGCCATTTCCAGCGCCCCCAATTCCAAAAACAGCCGAATGTCAAAAATCTCCTGTGCTTCTTCTGCCGAAAGCTCGCTGACAATAGCGCCGCGGTTGGGGAAAAACTTCACCAGGCCTTCCGCTTCCAGGGTCTTCAGCGCCTCACGCAACGCACTCATACTGACGTTGAACTTCGCCGCAAGCTCTTCCTGTTTCAGTTGAACCCCGCCGTTTAATTCGCCGGACAGAATCGCTTCACGCAGACTGAGCGTGATCATCCCCGGCAATGTGCAATAAGTCGTTTGCACTTGCGTTTTGAAATTATAATTTTTCATACTCACACTATAGCGGATTTCCGTTTGTTCGTAAAGAAAATTTTCGAATGTATACAGTATTATTTTGTTGCATCCGGGTTGTTGCAGTCCAGTTTCTGGCGCAGGATAAAGTCGCGGAAAACATGAATCGCCCGGCTGTTCTCCGGTCTGGTTTTGTACGCCATCAATATTGGGCGGTCAATCGTTGGTTCGACAGGAATCACCGCCACAGCATCGCAGCAGGAATCACCGACAAACTGAGACGAAACAAGGGAGATGCCGATTCCCTGCGCCGCCATCTCTATTCCCGTGTTCACCATGCTCACCAAAGCGACGATTTGCGGTTCAAATCCATTGTCGCGACAGGCCGACATCACGATTTCATACAGACTGTGCGATTTGGCGGGGAAAATTAATTTTTCGCCGGCCAGCTCGGCGATGTGGATGGACGTAAGCTTTGCAAAGCGGTGCGTGCGTGGAACGATGGCTACCACCCGCCCTTGCAGAACCGGCTGAAGTTCGAGTCCCGGAGCCGCTTTCAGTTCCGGCGACGGAATAAAGAACACCGCATCAAAAACATCCTTCTCCAATTGCCGGATCAGCTCGATACTGCCAAGAACTTCGTGAATACTGACGGAGATATCGGGGTGGAGTTGCTGAAAAGAAAGAACCCGATTGTTCAATGAGAGCTTTGCCATATTGAGCAGCGTGCCAATCCGCAGCGGCGCCTGTTTCGCGTTCGCCTGCCTGCGCATGCGCTCATAAAGTCCATCCCACTCCGACAGAACTCTTTCTAG
>CAZOJA010000317.1:0-2942 GCA_964579955.1 uncultured Veillonellaceae bacterium
CGGTTGCAACTGCAGGCCAAGATTGACGAGACAGGAGACTATTCCTTTTTGCAGACGGAGGAAGGTCGAGTGTTGGTCAAGGAGTTGCAGGCCGCCGACACGCAGATTGCTTCGCAACTGCGAGGGGCGATGAGTCGTCTAACCCAGCAACGCAAGGTGCAGCGCGCTTATCAATCGGCTTATGGCGGAGCCGTCGGCGGCCGGACCGATTTCTCCGGTTGAAATTTTCACACTTTTCCTTGCTTTATCTGGAAGAACTGATTATAATTGTGGCATAAAGTACCTTCTGCTTAGGTCCGTGGTTGAAAGTCGATGCCAGTCGCAGGCGAAACGATCCACGTAAGGAGTCCAAAGAGGCTTTGAGCATGGTGCGGCTTAGAGATAAGTCCTGCCGGATTTCGATCCGAGAGAAGTAGTAGTGAGAGGCGATTGCCGGGTAGCAAACCTTCCAGCAGGCGAGTGTGGGGTCAAAGACCAGGTCGGCTAAGCAGGGTCCTTTAATTTCAAACAAGGTGAGGGGATTGGGGTAATGGCGTTCGAGGACAAAACACTCAAGTGCAAAGACTGCGGCAAAGATTTCGTGTTTACAACCGGCGAACAGCAATTCTATGCGGAGAAAGGCTTTGAAAACGAGCCGGTTCGCTGCAAGGACTGCCGCGACGTTCGGAAACGTGGCCGCGATGGCGGAGCGCCGTCCGGACCCCGCGAAATGTTCGATGCTGTTTGCGCACAATGCGGTGCGGAAACACAAGTGCCGTTCAAACCGCGCAATGATCGCCCGATTTTGTGCCGGGATTGCTTCACATCCAGCCGCGGCTAGTTTAGCGGTATTATTTTAAAATTAATGCTGTCCGGGCAGAAATGCCCGGACTTTTTGTTTACGGCTGCAATTCAGAGAAATTTTAAGGAATGCCCGGCTAATTTTTCGTATGCCGGTCAGAATAAAACACAGCGGAAAATATCGGCCATTATCCCGGTTTACCAATTGGTCCCAGTATGATAATTTATACATGCCGGCTGCTTACGCGGTCGGTATTTTATTTTTCAGGGAGGTTTTAGTATGACAGGCAAGGTGAAATGGTTCAGTGCGGAGCGGGGTTACGGATTCATCCGGCAGGAAGACGGCAAGGATGTGTTCGTGCACTATTCCGAGATCAATTCGAAGGGGTTCCGTTGTCTGGAAACCGGACAAACGGTCGAATATGATGTGGTGACCAAAGATGATCGTCAGGAAGCGATTCATGTGACGAAAATATAGTTTGTTCGCAGGAGTTTTGCCGCGGCGCGGAGAATAATAACAGCATAGATCATGAAAGGAGACTAAAACTCATGGCTATTACTGTACGCGGCAAAAATCTTGACATCACCCCGGCACTGAGAGACTATGTGGAAAAACGAGTCAAAAAAGTCACCAAGTATTTTGACAAGACAGGTGATATTGCCGTTATTCTCAAAGTGGAAAAAGGTCGCCACCAAGTCGAGGTGACCGTCCCTGTGGATGGGATTCTGCTCCGCGGCGAAGAATCAACCGCAGATATGTATGCTTCCATCGATCAAGTGATGGACAAGATCGAGAAACAGATCGAAAAACACAAGACCAAACTGACGAAGAAATTCCGCAGCGGCGGTTTCCGGGCCGATGTGGCGACAACAGTGTCCATACCGGAAGCGGACGACGAACTGATCGTCCGGACCAAGAAATTCGCTGTCAAACCGATGGATCCGGAAGAAGCGATTTTGCAGATGAATCTGCTGCACCACGATTTCTTCATGTTCCTCAACATCGAGACGGAACAGGTCAATCTGGTCTATCGGCGGAAAGACGGGCAGTTTGGTTTGCTGGAACCCGAATTCTAACCGAATTTTCCCACCCAAGACTGACTAGCCCAAGACCCCGGTTACCGAAGCTTCGGTAACCGGGGTCTTTTTTGCACTTTGGCAGGGACTCTGATAAAATATCTTAGATAGGCAAAGGAGTGATCAAGTTTGTTTGGTTTTTTGAAAAAGTTGTTCGGTGACGATAACGAGAATGAGATCCGCCGCATGGAAGAATATGTCGAGCGGATTAATGCGCTGGAACCGGCGATGAAAAAGCTCAGCGATGCGTCGCTGGCGGCCAAGACGGTCGAATTCCGGCAACGGCTTGAGAATGGCGAAACATTGGAATTGTTGCTGCCGGAAGCGTTTGCCGTGGTGCGGGAGGCTTCGCTGCGAACAACCGGTATGCGGCATTTCGATGTGCAACTGCTGGGCGGCGTGACCTTGCACGAAGGAAAAATCGCCGAGATGAAAACCGGCGAAGGCAAGACACTGGTGGCGACGCTGCCGGTGTATCTGAATGCGCTGGAAGGCAAGGGCGTTCATCTGGTGACGGTGAACGACTATCTGGCCCGGCGCGACAGCGAGTGGATGGGACAGATCTATCGCTTTCTCGGCCTTTCAGTCGGCCTGATCGCGCATGGTCTCGATTTCGCCGAGCGCAAGGCGGCTTATGCCGCGGACATCACCTATGGTACGAACAATGAGTTCGGTTTTGACTATTTGCGCGACAACATGGTGATTTATGCCGAACAGATGGTGCAACGGCCGCTGCATTACGCAATCGTCGACGAAGTGGACTCGATCCTGATCGACGAGGCGCGGACGCCGCTGATCATTTCCGGTCCCGGCGAAAAATCGACCGATCTGTATTATGTTCTGGCCAAGGTGGTACCCAAGCTGCGCGAAGGCGAAGACTACACGATCGATGAGAAGCTGCACACGGTGGCGCCGACCGAGGCGGGCATCGCCAAGGCGGAGCGGGCGCTGAACGTCAAAAACCTGTACGAAAATGAAAACATGGAGCTGTCGCACCATTTCAACCAGGCGCTGCGGGCCCATGCCCTGATGCATCGCGACAAGGACTATGTGGTGAAAGACGGCGAAGTCATCATCGTCGACGA
>CAZOJA010000318.1:0-2936 GCA_964579955.1 uncultured Veillonellaceae bacterium
AAAACGCTGCACCGGCGGGACTCCGGCACCTTTGAAGCGGAAGTGCGCGGCGGCGAACTGTATTATGTGGAATTGAAACTCGATGCAGCGGGTCAGGTGCTGCACGATTTTTGCGATTGTCCGGCTTTTGCCAAATTTGACGGGGCCTGTAAACATATCGTGGCTGTGCTGAAATTGATCCAGCGCGACTGGTGGAACTATTACCCGCCGCAAGCGAACCGCGAAGTCCAAATTGCCAGGCATTTGCCGTCAGTACCGCTAATAACTACGGAAGATCGATCCAACATTTCGGTGCAGCAGTTGTTGGCGCATTTTCGGGTGCGTCCGGCGCCAAGTCTGCGATTGAAAGAAAAACAAGCAGTGCGGCTGGAGCCGACCCTGTTCCATGTGCAGGACAACCCTCGCGATGCGGGGGCGAACTGGCTGGAATTTTCGCTGGGCAACGACCGGCTGTATGTGGTGAAGAATATCCCCGAGTTTTTGCGCGACTGGCAGGCTGATACGGAAATCGTGCTGGGCAAACAGTGTTCGCTGCGGCGTTCGCAGTCGGAGCTGGACCCGGTTTCACTGCATCTGTTCCACATGTTGCAGCTAGCATATGACGAGGAACAGGAAAGGGCCGGTTGGTCCTACTCCGGCGTCGGCGCTTCGGTGTTTGAGACAGGACGGCGGTTTCGGCTGACCCGGGCTTCATTGGCGGAGTTTTTGCAGTTGTATCAGAATCAGTCTATTCTGGCGTCGATCCAGTACCGGCCAACCGAACCGACACAAGTGCGATTGGGGCGTCCGCCGGTACGGTTTGCGATTGACGGTGACCCCGGCGGGTTCCGGCTGCGTTACGCCGACCCGTCAGAGCAACTGTTCGGCCTCGATGCGGACTGGCGTCATGTTTATCATCAAGGCGTGATTTATCAGGTCGACGCGGAGTTTTCCCGGGCAGTTGCGCCGATGAGCCAGGTTTTCCGTGACGGCAGGCAAGGCGAGATTTTGCTGCCGCCAGCCTCGGTGTCCGATTTTGCCTCGGATGTGCTACCCGCGCTGGAGGCAGTCGGCGAAGTCGTGTTGGCGGAAACGGTGCGCGACAAACTGTATCGCGAACCGCTGGCGGCGGTGGTGTTTTTGGACCGCTACGAACTGGGCGTCAGTGCAAGGGTAGAGTTTCGTTATGGCGACATCGTGATCAACCCGGCCCTGTCGGCCAGCAGTAAGAACGTAGATGAAACAGGACGCTATCTGGTCCGCGACTCGCAGGCCGAGGTTCGTCTGTTGCAAATTTTTCTTGACCATCGGTTTATGCCGCAGGGGGAAACGTTGCTGCAACCGGACGAAGAGGCTACCTATGATTTTATTCAGGAAGGATTGCCGGAGCTGCTCGACCAGTTTGAAGTGTACCTGTCGGATGAATTCGCCGCGCTGCACTCGAACCGCAAACTGCGGGTGAGGGCGGCGGTCCGGCTGAATGATGACTTTGACTGGCTGGAACTGACGCTCGACTGCGGCGGCCTGCAGCCGGAGGAACTACAGGAACTGCTGGCGGCCTATCGGCTGAAAAAACGCTATCATCGCCTGCGCGACGGCAGATTTTTGGGACTGGACCAACCGGAGTTCGCGGCGGCGGCCCAACTGGTCGAACAGCTGGGTCTGGCGGCGGCCGACCTGAAACAGGCGGTGATCCGTCTGCCCAAATACCGGGCGCTGACACTGGACAACCTGGCCCGGATGAATGAAACGCTGGTCGTGGAGCGAAGCGGCGCTGTCCGGCGCATGCTGCAGGAGCTGCGCGAACCGCAGGATAGCGAAGATGAACTGCCGGCTGAGATTCATGCCACGCTGCGCGACTATCAGAAGACCGGCTTCAAATGGCTGAAAGCGTTGTCCCGGCATGGAATGGGCGGGATATTGGCTGACGATATGGGTCTGGGGAAAACTTTGCAGGTGCTGGCCTACCTGATGTCGGTGCGGCAAGAGGGGCGGCCGTCACTGGTGGTGGCGCCGACTTCGCTCGTCTACAACTGGCAGGAGGAAGCCGCCAGATTTACACCGGCGCTGCGCACGTTGGTGGTGACCGGGCAGCAGGGGGAACGGCAGGCCGCGCTGGCAGACCTGGAGGCGGTCGACCTGGTCATTACTTCCTATGGTCTGCTGAAACGAGATATCGAACTGTATGAACAACTGCAATGGAAAACCTGCTTCCTCGACGAAGCGCAAAATATAAAAAATCCGCAGACGCTGAACGCCCAAGCCGTGAAACGGATTCGGGCCGGCTGCTCGTTTGCCCTGACCGGCACGCCGATCGAAAACTCGCTGACCGAACTATGGTCGATTTTTGATTATGTCATGCCCGGTTATCTGCGGCATCACGCCTCGTTTGTCAAACGGTTTGAAGCGCCGGTCGCCAAAGACCCCAACTCGCCGGTGCTGCGCGAACTGTCGCGGCATATCCGTCCGTTCCTGCTGCGCCGGATGAAGCATACCGTGCTGCAGGAGCTGCCGGAAAAAATCGAGAGCCGGCTGAGCGCGCCGATGACGGCGGAACAGACCCGGCTCTATACGGCGTGGCTGATGAGTGCGCGGCAGGAATTTGAACAGGAAATCGAAACCAAAGGGTTTGACCAGAGCCGGATCAAGATTTTGGCGATCTTGACCCGCCTGCGGCAACTCTGCTGTCACCCGGCGTTGTTTGTCGAAAACTACAGCGGCGGCAGCGGCAAAATGGAACTGATTGCCGACGTGGTCCGCGATGCGGTGGCGGCGGGGCACCGTCTGCTGATCTTTTCGCAGTTCACCGGCATGCTGGATTTGATCAAGCCGGTGCTGGATGAACTGGATGTATCCTGGCACTATCTGGACGGCGGGACCTCGGCCCAGGACCGGATTCAGCGGGTCAACGCGTTTAACCGCGGCGAGCGGGACGCTTTCCTGATTTCGCTGAAAGC
>CAZOJA010000319.1:0-2933 GCA_964579955.1 uncultured Veillonellaceae bacterium
ACTCGCTTGACGGCTTCCAATTTGAATTCTGCGCTGTAGTATTTTGACATGTTCCTTTTCCCCTTTCTGATCTTCAGTATACCGTTTGTTTATACTGTCCATCAAATAGAGGACGGGGCACCCTGCGCAATGTTTACGATTCTATAAATTTTGTTGAGTTGGCACGGAATATCTGGGCGCTTCAAGCAAAACTGGCTCGTTCTCTTGTCGATTAAACAAGATGCCAAGCCAGTCTTTTTATAAGCCTATGAAAAGATTTTTACATGAGCCAACACGGATTTTCAAGGCAGATGAACAATCCAAGTGCAACACCGATTAAAAAATAGAGACTCATCGCAAGAAATCCTCTAAGATGGCAACTACCACACAGCCATAGAAACGAAGGAATCCAAACAATAAGTTATTATCATTTTACCATAGCCGAACAAGAATACATAAAAATATTGCTTGATTTAAGGAATAAGTCAATGATTTATCGCACAACAACTCGGACGCAATCGACCGCCATCAAAAACCGTCATATTCTCCAACAATAAAAAGTATAGTTCGTTATCAACTTCATTGATCACTTCTGCATCTATTAGGATGTCTGGTTGAATGAAGTTTTCTCAGGGTATAGCCAATCGATGCCACGGTGAATTAGCGGAATCCTTGGCAGTCTTTGATTTCTCCCCAAGAAGGTTCCACTATCTCTTTGCAGCGACGATAAATCGCCTTTCTTTCCTCGCTAAAGCGAAGTCGGCCGGCACGCACGGTTTTGGAGGTCCGCTTTGTACAGACCGAATTCTTCCGCTAGGAATTCGGCTATTTTTTTTGCCCCGCCCGGCGGACCCATGCGTTCACAACCGATCGCACCACGTCTTGCCCGTTCCTCAGGATGGGCAAGCAGCCAGGATACCTCACGGGAAACGCCTTCGGGAAAATCGCTGATATACACGGCCGCCCCCCCCAGCAGGCGCTCCTGGTCGATCATCCGGGCCGGGGTTGTCTGTGCCCCCGCTCCCATAAAGCTGACCACCGGGCGGCCCATACCGACAGCTTGCTCGTTGGCCGTACCCGACATACCGACGACAAGAGTCGAATCGTGCAGGACGGTTTCGAACAGATCCTTACCCATTTTAACAACTTTGTTCCCTTTGCGCAGCATATCGCCGGCCATCAGCATCCAGCCGTCTTCCCGCACCGATTCAGCCATTTTTCCAATATCCAGCACCGGTGACAAGGCACAGAGATATGTCACCGCATCGGGAATACCGTCAATCACTTTTAGTATGCGCCGGAAGTTGTGGTTCGCTTCGTCCCGGCTGCCCGGCAATAATCCGACCACCGGCGGATTTGACGGTTTTTCCGGCCCCGGCCTACCGAGGCCGTCCATGATTGGATTGCCGAGGAAGCGGGCATGGATTCCTTTTTTTCGCAACCGTTCCGCCGTATACGCATCCCGGGTCAGTACCTGCGAGGCAAAGTGGCGGATAACCCATTCCTCGATCTCCAGATGGGGGTTCATATGATCCGATTTGGCCAGCGCCAAAAACACGGTTTTGCGGCCCAAGCCAAAATACGCATGAATCAGTAAAAACACATCGCCGACCACAAAGGCATGGTCGAATTCGGAACGATGCCTGGCGAGAAACAGAAGATAACGCAAATAGTCCCGCGCGTACGGGATATCTTTCAAAAAAAGCCTGATTTCTTGGCTACCAAAGCCCTGTCCCGGAGGAAATGCACCTTCCCAAACCGTTTCGAAGCCATGCTTCTGAAAATCGTTTCCACGAGAGACCATCGGAATAGCGATGATCGGATGTTTTGGCGCCAGTTGTCGCAATTCACAGGCAATGAAAGATCCGGTACGGTCCTCACCGTAGCCGTTAGTCAGAAATGAGATTTTCACGTACAGCCTCCGCTATGATTCGCGCGGCTCCTCGCTCGCGCGTAAGTTTCATCAGGTCGGAACGCAGTTTTTTACGGCGCTCCGTATCCTGCCACAACGCCGATACAGTATCCGCCACCCCTTCCGGCGTCAGGATTCCCCGCAGTTCCGGCGCGAGCATCCATCCCGCCATTCGATTGACCACGGACATGAACGGTATCCGTGGAATCATCCAGGCGATAATCCACTTTTTTACATGATTGAAGGGGAAGAACCGCGGATACATTAGCCCCAACATGCCTTCAAACGGAATGTGCCCGATAGAATTCAGCGGCATCAACATGACGAACGGAACTCCCATTGCCGCGCACTGAAGATTATTGGTTCCCGGCAACACGATGGCAATATCCGCCACCGCGAACGCATCGTGTCCATGTGAGAAAACGATTAGTATCCGGCGCTCTTCTCCTGCAACCAAAGTCTCAGTTCCCGGTGTCTCTTCCCATGACATCCCGCGCTGCCGCAGCACGCCCAGGACCAGTTTCCTGTCAATAAACGGCGACACCGGCAACAACGCCCGTGCAGCGGGATATTTTCGCAACAGACAATCAGCAATATCCAGCATAAAGTCGAAACTCAGGACCACGTAAGAAGGGCGGCTGCCCGCCATCAAGGAAAAAATCGGCTGAACGTCCGTCGGCAAACCAAGCTGTTTTTTGATCTGATCCGGCGTTCCAGACGGGCTGATACTGTCCAGTGCCAATGTCGGCACAACGATTACACGATCCGCTTCGGCGCCTTTGCGAACTGCCCGTTCTTTTTCCATCGCCGAGGGTACGAAAATCCGGACAAAATCGGCCGGATAGTAGACTCGAGGCATATAGGCCATAGCCGGGCATTTCAGTAATTTTGACAGTCCTTTTGCATACAGGGCGTCACCGCCAAGGAACAGCACGAGGTTTTTCTTTGCACGGTAGGCGTCGCAATTTTTCCATATTTCCGCAATGAAGGCAAATACACCCACTACCCTGTCCACCGGCAGCTGCGAAGCGAAGTTCCTCTC
>CAZOJA010000320.1:0-2927 GCA_964579955.1 uncultured Veillonellaceae bacterium
ATTCGAATATGTGGTCTCAGGCTACTACAGTACGAAAGATTATGCGGCAGAAGACACCGGGGTACTAGTTAAGCGGCTGTTGGAAGGGATCTATGACAAACGAGGCCAATTGAAAAAGGGGTCCATCCTCGTTATGCACATGTCCGAAACCTCACCCTATACACCGATTGCATTAGACATCTTACTCACGGCTAATGCAGCTAAAGCTGATACAGACCCGACAAAATTCAAAGTAGGAAAACTATCTGACTACCTCAACAACGGCTACATGCAAAAGAGGGTTCGATCCGATGAATAGAAGATTCCTGGTACCTCGCGAACTTTCGCAGTCGTTTTCCAAATGGCAGAAAAAAAACTGCTGGAAAATGGAAAGGGGGCATAATGGGACTGTTTTCTAAAAGCGACAATAAGAAGAAGAGAAAACCGGAAGTGGAGCAGGAAATCAAAGAAGTTCTGCTGCAAGAAAAACCGGATCGACGCTTGCTTGACAAAGTCCCTGCCCAAGCGGGAGTGAGGACCAATCGTGATCGGCGACGAGTCAGCGACGCTGAAGTGAACAAAGGAAAGCAGCCGAGCAGCGTCGAGGCGCTCATCGAGAGTGAACGGGGCGGCAGACGCTATTTAGCCAATTACGATGTGTCAATTTCATACAGAATTGACGGGTTCGCACGCAAAGCGACTGTGCGCAGCGTTGACATTTCTACCACCGGGTTATTATTGGAAATGCCAAGGAAATTGGCGCTAGAACTCAGACAAGCCAAAGACGTGCGACTGAAGTTCGAAATCATCGCGGGAACCCTACCGGAGGGTTACGAGATGAAAGTGGATATCGGCGGGAAAATCGTCCGTTTGCAGCAGACCAATGCCGGTCCGGTCCATTGCGGCATCCAGTTCAATCAAACATTAGCCCAGTATGCGACGAAAAAGAAAAATTGGTACATGGTGGCAGCGGCATCGATTCTTTTGTTTGTGACGGTTCTCTGCATTATGTTGTTGCGCGTGGAAAGCATCCTCTATTTCAAGTTTAATAAGTTTTTATACCTGTATAGCATAATAGCGGCAACGTTTTTATTGACACGCTACTATTTGGCAACGCTATACAAATCCGTACCGATCGACCCCGATTTTACTCCTGGCGTAAGTATCATCATTCCTTGCTATAACGAGGAAGAAGCCATTCAGCGAACAATCCTCGGTTGCATCAACCAAGATTATCCGCTCGATAAACTTGAAGTGATTATTATCGATGATTATTCCACAGACAATTCTTATGCCAAAATTTCCGAAATTGTTCAAACGCTGATTGATCAAGAAGGCGGCTATAACACGAGGGACCGGATAAAATTAATGCGCCAGAAAAAGAATGCCGGTAAGCGTGAAGCCATGGCCGTAGGCATACGGCAAGCTAAACACGAACTGATTGTCGTTGTCGATTCGGATAGCTTTCTTGATCCCTATGCGATCCGTAACATTGTGCAACCGTTCAAGGATGAAGATATGGGCGGCGTATCCGGCCGCACCGATGTTGCGAACACATATACTAATACTTTGACCAAAATGCAGGCGGTTCGCTATTACATCGCATTCCGGATTATGAAGGCGGCCGAGAGCTATTCTGATGCGGTGACTTGCTTATCCGGCCCGCTGTCATGCTATCGCAAGGAATTTGTAATGGAGAATCTCGACGCCTGGCTGAATCAAACGTTCTTAGGCGAACGAGCCACGTTTGGTGATGACCGCAGTTTGACGAACTTCATCCTCAGGCACCATAGAACCGGGTATCAGGATACTGCGATATGCAGCACGATTGTGCCAAGCAAGCACAAAGTGTTTCTGAAACAGCAAATGCGCTGGAAGCGGTCTTGGCTGAGAGAATCATTGATTGCGGCGCGCTTTATGTGGAAAAAAGAGCCGATCATGGCGTTGTCGTTTTATATGGGATTAATCATCCCGATTGCTGCGCCGGTGGTTGTCTTGTTCAACTTAATATATATACCGATCGTTCATCGGGTCATTCCATATACATTCATATTTGGCATATTCTTAATGGCATTCCTGATGAGCATGGCCCAGTTGTTTATGCGGAAAAGTTCGACTTGGAGTTTTGGCTTGTTCTTTGTAATGTACTACGAATTCATCTTGCTATGGCAGATGCCGATTGCCTGGCTCACTTTCTGGAAAACCACTTGGGGCACGCGGATGACTGCTGCAGATATCGCAGCATCGATCAAGAAGCCGATTTTTAAACAGGCGAAGGCATAAACAGATGAAATCGTACGATGCGGCATTTACCAGAAGCAAGAACCGCCATAAAGTAGTGAAAGTCGCTGTGCAATTAATCTTACTTTTGATTTTGCTGGCGATTATTCTCTATGCCCTAGTCACGCTTACAAGATATGCGACGTTTACAAGGGCGACCACCGGTTTTTCCGGCGATAAAGGGTTCATTGCCATTTCCTACTTTGGCGTCGAACGGATTGGCAAACAAAATGTTATTGGTGTCAATCGCTTGCGCGAACACTTGGAAGGGCTAAAGAAGCAAGGCTATGTTACAATTAGCCAACAAGATATCATCAACTACTATCAGACGGGCAAGTTGCTGCCTGAAAAGTCATTGTTCCTGATGTTTGAAGACGGGCGACGCGATACGGCGATCTTTTCACAACGCATTTTGGAAGACCTTAACTATAAGGCGACAATGTTGACCTACCCAGAAACCTTTGATAACCGGGATACAAAATTCTTGCTACCGCCCGAACTGAAGGATTTAGAAGCGACCAGCTTCTGGGAGATGGGAACAAACGGATACCGGTTGGCCTTTATCAATGTATTCGACCGATATAATAATTACATTGGTGAACTGGACCCGCTTGAACATGTCCGGATGCAACCATTTTTGGGTCGCCGTTACAATCATTATCTGATGG
>CAZOJA010000321.1:0-2916 GCA_964579955.1 uncultured Veillonellaceae bacterium
GGCCGTATCACGCAAATCCTTGGCAAGCTGGGTGAGCCGGGCGTCGATGTGCTGACCGTCATGGCGATGCATCAGTTGCCAACCGATTTTCCGCCGGCAGCGGCGCAAGAAGCGGATAAAATTGCTACAACGATCCAACCGGATGAACTGACCGGACGGCGTGATTTGCGCGAACTCTCCGTTGTAACCATCGACGGGGAAGACGCCAAAGACCTTGATGATGCCGTACATGTCGAACAAATCGGCCCCGGCCTGTTCCGGCTTGGCGTACATATTGCCGATGTCAGCCACTATGTGCGGGAAAACCGTCCGCTCGATCAGGAAGCGCGCCAACGCGGCACCAGTGTCTATCTGGTGGACCGGGTCATCCCGATGCTGCCGCACCGCCTGTCCAACGGCATCTGCAGCCTCAATCAGGGTGAAGACCGGCTGACGCTCTCGGCCGAAATGGATATCGACAGCAGCGGCAGAGTCGTCAAGTATGAATTGTTCCCCAGCGTGATCCGCGTCCGCACCCGGCTCAGCTATACGATCGTCCGGCGGATTCTGGCCGACAAGGATGCTGCCTTGCAGGCGCAATATGCGCCGCTCGTGCCGATGCTGGAAAAAATGGAAACCCTCGCCGCCGCCCTGCGACAAAAAAGATTCCGCCGCGGCGCGATCGACTTTGACTTGCCGGAACTGAAAATCAAGCTGGATGACCAGGGCGTGCCGATTGCCATCGAAAAGCGCACCCGCTCGGTCGCCGAGTCGATTATTGAAGAATTCATGCTGGCCGCCAACGAAACGGTCGCCGAGCATATGGACCGCCGCGAAATCCCCTTTGTCTTCCGCGTCCATGCCGACCCTGACCCGGAAAAAATGGCCAAGATGGCCGACTTGCTGCGCGGCCTCGGTCAACGCATCGGCGCCTGGACCAACGTCAGTCCGATGGATTTGCAAAAAGCCCTGAAATGGATGGAAGGCAAACCGGAGGAAAAAATGGTCTCCACCCTGATGCTGCGCTCGCTGAAGCAGGCCCGCTACGAAGCGGAAAACGCCGGCCACTTCGGCCTGGCCGCCAAATATTACACCCACTTCACTTCACCGATCCGCCGCTACCCCGACCTGATCGTCCATCGCCTGCTGCGCGAAACCTTTGCCGGCCCGTTGTCTCCCCGGCGCATCGAACAACTGCAGTCGCTGCTGCCGCAGATCGCCTCGGACTGCTCCGACCGGGAACGCGCCGCCACCGAAGCCGAACGGGAATCGGTCGACATGAAGGTCGCCGAATACATGCAGCAATTCATTGGCGAGGAATTCCCGGCAATCATTGCCGGAGTCACCGGTTTCGGCTTCTTTGTCGAACTGGAAAACGGCGTGGAAGGCCTGGTCCATGTTTCGTCGCTGCAAGACGACTACTATCAGTATCTGGAAGACCAGCACTGCCTGATCGGTGAGCGCTTGAAAAAGCGGTTCCGTCTGGGCGACGCCGTGACCGTCGAGTTAATCAAAGCCAGCCCGGCGGATCGCAATCTGGACTTCATTCTGGCCGGCGGCGCTCCGCAACGCCGAACCAAACCGAACGGCGCAAACCCTCGCAACGCAAAAGTACCTGCGCGAAAATCAACCGCTGCCCCCAACAAACGAAAAGCAAAACATAAAGAGGTGAACCCCCTTGGCGGGAAAAAATCAAAGCATAAAGATCGTCGCCGAAAATCGTAGGGCTCGGCACGAATATCATATTCACGAAACTTTCGAGGCCGGCATCGTGCTTACCGGCACCGAAATCAAATCACTGCGGGGCGGTCGGGCCAACCTGACCGACTCCTACGCCAAAGTGGAAAATGGCGAACTGTTTTTGATCAGCGCCCACATCAGCCCCTACGAGCAAGGCAACCGGTTCAATCACGAACCGCGCCGCAACCGCAAACTACTGATGCACAAGTCGGAAATCCTGCGTCTGCTTGGCAAGACCCGGGAAAAAGGCTATACTCTCGTTCCGCTGAAACTTTACCTGTCGCACGGACTGGCCAAGGTAGAACTGGCGCTGGCCAGCGGCAAGGATTTGTACGACAAACGCCAGGCCGCCGCCGAGCATGACTCCAAACGCGAAGTCGAGCGCGTGCTGCGCGACCGGCAACGCCAATAAAGCAATCTCAAAACCCCGGTCCATGCTGGAATTTCAGCATGGACTTTTTCTTTTTGCTCCTGCCGACAATTGGATATTGGCAGCCACTGGAATTGGATGTTTTCTTTCCGATAGGTCCTGCTACAATAAGAATAACGTAGGAAAGGGGTGTCACTATGACTGACAAACTGCCCATCACAGACCAACTGCGCACACAGGCCCTCGACTGGCAACTCTATGAGCAGGCCAAGAACTATGCTCTCGATTATATGCAGACGGTACTGGACCGTCCCGTCTTTCCTGAAGCAGCAGCGATCAAAAATTTGGCAGTATTTCGCGAAAAACTGCCCGATCAGCCGGCCGACCCCTATCTTGTACTGGAAAAACTGCACCAGTTTGGCTCGCCAGCTACTGTAGCCCAGACCGGCGGCAGATATTTCGGCTTTGTCAACGGCGGCATCGTTCCCACCGCATTAGCAGCAAAATGGCTGGTCGATGTGTGGGACCAAAATGCCGCCCTGTATGTGATCTCTCCTATCGTATCGGTATTGGAAGAGGTATGTGAAGAATGGTTGGTCGATCTGCTCGGCCTACCGCAAAAGACAGCGGCAGGTTTCGTCAGCGGCACCTCGACTGCCAGCCTGTGCGGCCTGGTCGCCGGACGCGATTACCTGCTGCGAAAAAACGGTTGGGATGTCAGTTCGCGCGGACTATTCGGCGCACCGGAGATCCGGGTCGTGCTCGGCGCCGGCGCTCATTCCACCGTATACAAAGCCCTGTCGATTCTGGGGCTGGGCAAAGACAGA
>CAZOJA010000322.1:0-2900 GCA_964579955.1 uncultured Veillonellaceae bacterium
TTTTGCCGATTGCAACCGCTTCGTCCAGCAATTCCTGATCTTCGCGGCGAAGACGCTCCAATGTTTCAACCACCTTGTGCGCCGTGGTGTCTGACGCAATCAGGAACTGACTGCCTTCAAACACTTTGACCGCCACAACACGCGCTTCAGACAGGAGGCTTAAATCAATGGCCCAGTTCAACGCCTGCTTACTATGGGGAGACCCATCATACGCCACCAGAATTTTTCTCATCCGTGACATGTTCAAGCACCTCCTTTTATTGAATTATCTGATTATATTATAGCACGTTTGTGGAAGGGAGTGGGAAAATGGTTGGATGCTTCTGCAATAAAATCAATGGATTTTCCATTCAACCGGTCCCACACCACCGGTTCCGCCGCCACCCACGACGACTTGATCCGAAATATTATTCCAGATCAGTTTGATCGATTCCTCATCGTAGGTAACCACTGAATTATTCGTCATATATACTTCCGAACCGGTCGAAATGATCGCCCCTGTAATGGTTGAGTTATTATTCAGCGATACATTGCCTGTTGCCATGATGAGCGCCTTTTCGATGAGCGTGTTGTTGCTGAAAGCTACATTGTCATCAATCAATATCGCAACCGTGCTATTGGTTCCGCTGCGAATCTCCGCATTATTATTGAGGTCGACAAAACCACCCAGTTTGAAAACCACATTGGAGTTTGCCGCTGTAAATATTTGCGCATTATTGGTCAATTGCAATGTTCCGGTCACATATATTTCTACATTGCCGGCTATATTCAATGTCGAACCGCCGTTCAAATCCAGATTGCCGGTGAAATAGACTTTTGTTGCAGTGTTGTCCGCTGTCGGGCCATTGATGTTGATTGTTGCACTGCTGATGTTGGCCGATCCCTTGCAATACAAAGTTGACGCCTGACCGACCGTGCCCAGCGTAAAAACCGAATTGCTGCCGACGATAAAGTTTCCGTTGGCCATATAGATTGTCGCGGCGCCTGGCATCGACAGGGTCGTATTGGAATTTAGTTGTAGTCCCTGTTTTGAATAGATGACGCTGTTAGCGCCCAGATTCATCAATTCATCCGCATATACGCCACCATTCACATAGAACTTTGAATTAGTACCACTAGTGATCTTTGAGTTTGATGTCAGCGACATGTTTCCGTTTGTGACATAGATGACAGTATTGTTGCCGGTCGTCCAGGTTGACTTATCCATGCTGAAATTGCCGCCATTTACATAGATTGTTGTATTGGGTTGCACAACAATGGTGGACTGTCCGCTTGACAATCCGCTGCTTGCCGTGTATCTGCCCGAGGCCAACGGTGAGGCAGAATTATTGACTTGCCAGTTACCCAGCGGCCAGGCAGACGAGCTGAGAACTGCCGGAGCGGCCGGAGCCGTCGGAGCAGTAAAAGCGATGGAGAACGTCGGCACCGGCAGCGCTGACGCAACAATATTTTGATTGGCTGTCGGAATTTGAGTCGTTGTCGCGCTTATCCCCGTAACCGCAGTTGCCAGCCCGGAAATCGTCGCATTATTGTTCATGGTAATACTGCCATTCGTTCCCGCGGGCCCGATTACCTGGGAGTTATTATCCATGCGGATACTGGCTGAACCAAAGATGCCGCTGGAGAGAACCGCCGGCATCGTAGCCAGTTCCACGGCGACACTCATGGTTTTGGACACTCCATTTACGGTTCCCACCGATTGCAGACAATACCAACCGGAAGCCGGGGCCACGCCAGTCGCCGGAGCAGCCTGATAAGTTCGTCCGGCTTTACAAACACCTGCCGGAACGAAACTGACGGAGTAGGTCTTTCCTGCCTCACTTGTCAGGCTGCGCGGCGCGCCAAGCCAACCCCAGGCCGTATCGCCCGCCTGCATGGCGGCAATCGTCCTTTTCAAACCGGCTTCCGCCGCGTACTGCGCTTCCACCACATCGCGGTTCACGGTTCCACTGCGAATTTCCTGCGTAATCATCGGCAACACGCCGGAAAGAATAATGCCCAGAAACATCATGACCCCTATCGCCATGATGGTGACCGAACCTTGATTTGTTTTTATGCTACCAAGAAAATTTTTGCGCAGCATTGCCATAAAGTATTCCTCCGCTCAGGTGCCGCTGTTTAATGTGGTAACTACGGTGGACACGGGAGTATTAACCGACCCGCCAAAAGCATTGCTCTGGAAAATCAAACTCACCGTAAACACCCGTTGATCTGCGCTACTACGGGAAAAATTCAAGGATCCGGCCTGAACCCGCCCCTGGCCAATCCGTTGGATGACAGCATTATTATCCCGGTTGATAATTAAAATATTATTGGCATCTGTCCCGCTGCCCATGGCTATGCGGCGATTTGGCGAAATTGTATCGGGCGAGGTATAGTTGAGAATTGTCCCGGCAGTTGCCGTACCACTGGTAAACGCAGGCGACTGAATCGCCGTAGCGTTGCGAATCTCATTGGAGATTCGATTCAGGGCCTCGCGCGAAATCTGCACATTGGCGCCTTGGTCCGCAGTATTTT
The DNA here is from genome assembly GCA_964579955.1 of uncultured Veillonellaceae bacterium. Classification (GTDB taxonomy): domain Bacteria; phylum Bacillota; class Negativicutes; order UBA1444; family UBA1444; genus UBA1444. The sequence continues at coordinate 2,518 of CAZOJA010000322.1, forward strand.
GGAAAGACAAAATCGATGTTGCCAACACACCAAAAGTGGCAGCTAACAGCAGTGCTGTCACGGCAACCGCTACCAACAGTTCCACCAATGAAAAACCAGCTTTGTTAAATTTTTTCATGCTCAATTCCATTTGCAACCTGTTCATCAGTGCCACATCATTTCAAATAATAATAACTGACTACCGTCAATGATCGATTTGCGACACCGGATCCACTCAATTCCTGCCACGTCACCGTCGCTTTGACCGGAACCATTTTCGCTTTGATATCGGCGCTTAGTCCATCATACTCCGGCGCTTCTCCCGCTGACAGCACTGCGGTCGTCACCGTAAATGCAGGCATAACACCCGCTTGGGCAATATTTGTCGTTGCAGCCCACGGAAC
>CAZOJA010000323.1:0-2899 GCA_964579955.1 uncultured Veillonellaceae bacterium
TGTAACATTTTATCAGAAAGGGCGTATTTTGTATACATAATTTGTCCGAATATTTTATAAGTTGTAAACTATTATTTGTAGATTGCTCCCTTGAAGTTCCGACCGTCAATTTTTACTTGGTACGCTTCGTCACGGTGAACCATCGTCACATATTTCGTCCTCTGGATGACCGGCTGTGCCAGCAACCAGTCCCAGTCGAGCCAGGATCCATTGTCCTTTCCGTATTGGATGTGGAAATAGCCCATGTTGGTCGCTGTCATGTTGTGAAAGAAATGGCTGCCCATCGACGGCTCCGGATGCAAATCCTGGCGGTCCACTTCCACGATGACGTGCGCCTGCGACATCTGGGCCCAACTCAATGGAATCCCCAGCCAGCGATCGGTCGTACCCATCCGACCAAATCCGATCAGGATGCAGCGCCGCCCCTGCTGAAACAGACTGCGGTTCAGTTCGGCGATTTCGGTGGCGATTTGTATGCTCTGACTCAAATCGAACGTGTCGGGATTGACATAGATGATGTCGTGGATGTTCTGATACACTCCGTTGCCGATCGTCCGGTCGCTGGCACACCAAAGTTCCTTGCCGATTTCCATTTCGATCTGGATTGCTTCCTTGCCGGCCACCATCGGCCTAATCTGCAAAAAATAAAACTCCTTCGGTTTGTTGGGGTCCTTGGGCAGATTGACGGCAAACTCGATTTCAACATGTGCCCCGAACGATTGCTGACCAAGCCGCAGAAAATCTTTCACGATGTCGGTCAACGGCAGACGGTTGTATTTGAGGATCGGTGCGAAAGTGGCGACTTTTGGCCCCGGCAAATGAATATTGTCGTCGATATAGTCGTTATCTGCCGAATAAGTGCTGCCGACGTATTCCAGGACCCCGTCCTTATGCGCGCGGGAAATCGGCAGCTGCTTGTAATTGCAGTTATCGTCGATCTGAAGCTGGGCCGCGGCGGATTCTACCAGATCCAGCGCGTAGAAGGTCCGTTGCGATTTCTTCAGGTATTCGGTGGCGCTCGATATCATCGGGTTCATTTTGGGATGAGCCGGGCAGTAACGATAAACCTGTTCGCCATCGACGATTACTTTGCCAAAACCCAGTGCTAGGCTGATCGTTCCTTCCTCCGGCAACATCGGATAGTAGGGATAGTAGTTGTAAGACTGCGCGACGCCGGAGATCACCGGATAGTACAAGTCACCGAACCGGTCGCCGACAAGTTCCTGAATCAACACCGCCATCTTTTCCTCTTCAATGCGGATGTCAGCGTTTTTGGCATATTTCACTGGCGACTCATAAAACACCGATGCATAAACCAGCTTTACCGCATCTGCCAGTTGCCGCAGCCGCACTTGCGGATCCTCGTGGCTGTTGGGCACGATGTATGTCTTATAGATCCCGGCAAACGGCAGAACGCGGGAATCCTCAAGGATACTGGAGGACCTGACCGCTAGCGGCGTTTTGATACACTGGGTCAATACACGCAGGTTTTCCTGGATCACCGGCGGCAATTCGCCAGCCAGAAAATGCTGGGCGATTTCCGTTTCATCGGCAGCTTTAGCAACATATTCATACATGCCGTTATCGGCAATGAACTTTTCAAACACATCACTGCAGACCACAAACGATCGCGGCACTTTCACCTTGATGTCCTCATACTTCTCGCTCAGAAACGCCTTGGCGATCATCGTGTTCATGAACGCGATGCCGCGGGCCTTGCCCCCCATCGAACCGGTGCCGAGCTTGATGAAGGCGTTTTCCATATCCTTCTTCGACAACCCTTCGAAATCCAGGATCACGCCGGATTGATAACGCTGGAAGTATGCATTAAGCACATCTAGAATATAGGTGCGGATATCATCGACATTAAAGATATCTTCGGCATCGATAAACCGAAGTTTGTCAGCCACATCAAATTCGGTGCGGGCCCGGAACCAGCGGGAGAAGTGGTTGTTCACCGCATGATAGTGCAGGCTTTCCGCCGGCAGGTCGCGTACGATCCGCTCCAGATTGGTGATGTCGGTCGCTTCGCCGATCACTCGGCCGTCCGGGTATTTGAAAACAAACGAACCGAAACCGTAGTTTTCCAAAATGAAGGTCCGTAGCTCATGCAACAGATTGGGCGAGTTCTTGTTCAGAAAATGCACCTTCAATGCCTCAGCCTTGGCTGCATTGTCAGTTTCCTCCGACTGCAGCAAAAACGGGAAATCGGTGATCATGTCGCGCACCCGTTGCGCCAGTTCAAAACCGGCTGCCGGATCGAGCTGTCCGGCTTTGGGAAATCGCACGTCAGAAATGACACCAAGCAGATTGTAGCGATAGCGATGAATAATCTCCATCGCTTCTTCGTAAGTCTCCGCCAGCAGAATTTTCGGCCGCAGACGCACCCGCAGCAAACCGTGACTCATGTTCATCGCATGTTGTACCAGATACCGGGTCTGGGTCAATATTTCAGTATAAATGATCGGTAGAATCCGCGAATAGTAAATCGGCGAGTCCTCGACCAATAGAATCGCCTGCACGCCCTGACGGCTGTCGGCTTCAACATTGTGCTGGTCTTCTACGTACTTGATGATCGCCAGCAATATCTTGCTGTCGCCGGACCAGTGGAAGACCCGATTGATACAGGAATTTTGCCTGATCTGGGCAATCATTTCCGGTGTCAGCCGGTCATAGGATAACATGACGATCGGAATCGACGGATAGGCTTCATTAATCGCCTTTTCCAACACGAATGACTCCATATCGCTGATTCTCGACATCGTGATGATCAGGTGAACGGTTCGGCTGGCCAGAACATCAAGAGCCTCTTCCTGACGGGAAACCCTGTGTATTCGCGGGATATAGGGAATACTGAGGTCCGCGAACTGATTGTAAATCTGTTCGGTCAACTGGCCGT
>CAZOJA010000324.1:0-2895 GCA_964579955.1 uncultured Veillonellaceae bacterium
CGCCAAATCCTTCGTCGGAAAGCAGGATGTTTCCCACACCCAGAACCACCGTGTTCGCCACTATTTGAGGTCCTCCGCGTCCGCCGGCTTGCCGGGCAGATATTTGATGCCTGAGAAGATGCTGGAAATTTCACCGTCGCCGTGCATCATGTCCGAGCGATAGGCGAAATAGGTATGGAACGTCAGGAACAGGGGGAAGAACCAGGCGGCATAATTGTGAACGACATGCACATTATACTCGTTGCCGAGCAGACTGATCACCGGCGAGAACAATTTTGCCGTCCAGCTGGCGGGGTTGATCATCCCGTACATGGCAAATCCGGTGGCCATCAGGACGAAGGTGACGATATACCAGATCAGATAAGTCGTCCGGGCCAGGGAGTTGCGCAAATACGGCTGATGGTCGCTTTTCAGGAAAAGGTAATGTTGAAGAACCTCACTAAGACCTGTCCAGTAGAGTTTCGTCCAGAATTTCGGCAACAACCGGTCCCCCTTGTACATCACCCAGCCGTAAATCCGCAGGATGAACGAGGCGACCAGAACATAGGCCCAGAAGAAATGCCAGAACCGGATCGTCTCCATCGACATCAGATTACCGACGGATACCGTTGGATCAACGCCGATCGAACCGTGGAAGAACGGATTGGCAATATAGCGGCCCGTCAAAAACAGCATCAGGACCGCCGCCGCCATAATCCAATGGAACAACCGCAGGAACGGACTGAAGATGTAGATGCCGTCAACCCGCTTGTTTTTCAACTGCCACACCCCCCGCAGGTATTGATATAGGGGTCGCTTTGGATGACCGCTTTTTTGTTGCCGGCCGTGTCGTACAGGTGAGTGGCGCAGGCGATACAAGGATCGAAGGAATGGATGACCCGCAATACTTCGAGCGGCTTGTCGGCAACCTTGATCTTTGTATCGATCATGCTGGATTCATAAGCGCCGTTTCCGGCTTTGGAATCACGCGGACAGGCATTCCAGGTGCTGGGCACGACGGCCTGGTAATTGGCCGTCAGGCCGTTCTTGATCTGGATCCAGTGACCGAGCGCACCGCGCGGCGCCTCGTGCAGGCCGACGCCTTTGGCTTCTTTCGGCCAGCTGGCAGGTTCGAATTTGCTCATGTTTGCGGTCGCAGTGTCGCCATTGCGGATGTTCTTGATCATCTTGTCGAAGAAGTACTTGTTGATGTAGGCCATCACCTGCGCCTCCAGACCGCGGCAGGCGGTCCGGCCGACGGTAGAGCACATCCAGACATGGGCCGGTGCGCCAAGCACCTTCGATACGGCGTCGATCTGGTCGACAATCATTTTTTCCGCCCAGGTCGGTTGCATCAAACCCTGCTTGACTTTGACATAAGTGACGATATAGCGGGCCAGGGGACCGACTTCAGCCATCTTGCCGCGCCACATCGGCGTCTTGATCCAGGAATACTTGCCTTTTTCGTCGAGGTATTTCCAATTGGTTTTTGTGCCTTCCTTGGGACCGGTGTAATTGGGCGCGGTTACGCCGGCCAACGGGTGCAGGGCCTTGCCGGCCTGTGGATAGCTGTACCAGGAATGCTCGATGTTTTCGGTGATGATTTCCGGATCGACAAAATCTTTGCCTTCCAGATTGGTGAACTTGGCGGCCATCACCCCGGCGGCGAAGTTTTCCACTACACCCTGACAACGCAGCAGAAGCCGTTTGTGGAAATCGCCGTTGGCAATGCCGGTATAGCTGTCTTCAGGGTAATCCCCGTAGCCGAGAACGCATTTTCCAGCCAGTCCGCCGCCATCCACCATTTTGTGCTTGGTGACGTAGATGTCGCCGATTGCCAGCAGGTCAGGCAGATAGAAGTAATTTACGGCGGAAATGCCGAGGTTGACCGCGACATCGACGACTCCCAGCCGGGCAGTGTTGACCGGCGCATTCATGTCGTTCATCGAAATGGCGCAGGGCATGCCGCCGACAATGTATTGGGGATGGGGATTTTTGCCGCCATAGATGAGGTGGCTGGTCACCAGTTCGCGTTGACGGTCCAGCATCGTCAGATAATGGGTTACCGCCATCAGGTGCACTTCCGGCGGCAACAGGGAATAATCGGGGTGATCCCACCAATGGGCGGCGAAGATGCCCAGCTGCCCACTTTCAACCAACGCTTTGACTTTAGCCTGGATCGCTTTGAAATAGGCGGGGGTCGCACGGGGAAACTCCTTGGGATAGGCATCGGTGTTGAAGTCGAACGGACCGCTGAGGCCCAGGTCATATTTTGCCAGGATCGCATTTTGTAGCGAGGCGGTGGCGCCAGGGTCCGCCTTGAGCGCTTCGACCGGGCTGACCCAGTCCAGCGCATGCAGATGATAAAAATGGATCAGGTGGTCTTGCACCGCCAGCGAGGCAGCCATCTGGTTGCGGATATAGTTGGCGTTCTTGGGAATCTCGATGCCCAGCGCATCTTCGACCGTTCGGACCGAGGCCAGGGCGTGGGTCGTGGTGCAAACTCCGCAGAAGCGTTGGGTAAAGGCCCAGGCATCACGCGGATCGCGGTCTTTCAAAATGATCTCGATGCCGCGCCAGGCGGTGCCGCTGGAGAGGGCGTCCTGCACCTTCCCGGTGGCTTCGTCCACGGTGACTTCCACTCGCAGGTGCCCTTCGATCCGAGTTATGGGGTCGACTACTACTCGTTTCATCAGTGCTCGTTCCTCCCTCTCCGCTATTCTTCGTCATGTTCGGATTCGTTTTTTGCGTGCCTTGCTTTCTGAACCGAAGAAATTACCGCGTGAGCCGTTACACCGGCCATAGCGGCGACTGTGAGCCCGGCGCCGATCTTGTCGGCGTTGGACAGCGTGTTCGGCAGCACAACATTGGGCAGTCGCTCATGGAAAGGACCGTTGTCCCAGAACCCGTCGCTGC
>CAZOJA010000325.1:0-2860 GCA_964579955.1 uncultured Veillonellaceae bacterium
TCCTTTTTGATTTCTTCGCCGCTTGTCGATCTGGCTTCCGTCGTTTTGCTGGCCGGCATCTTCAACTGGAAAATCGCGATTGCCTATGTGATTGTCGGCCTGATTCTGGCGGTCATCGGCGGCACCGTCATCAGCAAGGCCGGGCTGGAGCGATATGTCGAGCCCTTTGTGTTCAAAAACAGGATGATCGAAATGGACGAAGAAGAGTTGACGACCCGGGACCGGCTGGCGTTCGCCAAAGACCAGGTGCTGGAGATCATCAATAAAGTCTGGCTCTACATCCTGATCGGCGTGGGCATCGGCGCCCTCATCCACAACTGGATCCCGGAACCGGTCATTTCCGCCGTGCTGGGACAGGACAAATGGTACTCGGTGCTTGTCGCGACCCTGGTCGGCGTGCCGATGTATGCCGACATCTTCGGCACCCTGCCTATCGCTGAAGCCCTGGTGGCCAAGGGCGTCGGCCTGGGCACGGCCCTGTCCTTCATGATGGGGGTCACAGCCCTCTCCCTGCCCTCGATGATCATGCTGAAAAAAGTCGTGAAATCGACACTGTTGGGCGTTTTCGTCGGCGTCGTGACCTTGGGGATTATCATTATCGGATACACTTTCAACGAGTTCAGTCACCTGCTATTGTAAAACCCACAGAAAAGCGGAGGTGTCTCATGTTTAAACGGGTGATCATTGCCTCGGAACTGTCACCGACCGCCTTCGATGCGCTCGATCGCCTCAAGGGCTTAAAAAGCCTGGGCGTCAGCGAATGCCTGCTTTTGCAGTGCGCCAGCCCGGAGGAGATGAACGCGGTCACGGCCCCCTTTGTCCGCCGGGTTTTAGAGGAAGCGCTCGCCAGACAAAAGGCAATCTTGTCCGAACAGGGCTATGCCGTGCAGACGCGGGTCCTGAAAGGAAATCTGATAGACGAACTGAACCGGATCGCTGTCGAGGAAGACTTTTCACTGATCGTTGCGAGCAGCACCGAGCACTCGTTACTGGGTGAAGTCCTGTTGGGCGGTGTCGCGCGCGACGTGATCCACCATGCCAAAAAACCGACGCTGCTGGTCAGGCTGGCGGAGAATCCCGCGGACTCGTCGAAGAAAGCGCAAGATTGCAATCTGCTGGAACATGTTTTGTTCCCGACCGACTTTTCCGACAATGCCCGCCTTGCTTTTGACTATCTGAAGGCGATTGCCGCGGACGGCGCCAAAAAAGTGACGCTGCTGCACATCCAGGATCTTTCGCGGATCGCCCCGGAGCGTCTGGACGAATGTAACCAAACAGACGAGCTGCGGCTGCAAGAGCTTAAGAACGCGTTGGCAGGTCGCGAAGGCATGGAGGTCGAAACCCTTGTCCTGCCGGGGTCCCCGGCAGTTGAAATCATCCGCCTGGTCAACGAGCAAAAAATCCCGTTGGTGGTCATGGGAAGCCAGGGTCGCGGCTTTGTAAACGAGCTGTTCCTGGGCAGCGTCAGCCACAACGTGGCTCGTCACTCCACCGCGTCGGTATTGCTGGTGCCGGCAAAACGCGAAGCCTCTTGACGCAGGTCAAGAGGCTTCGGCTTTCTTGCGGTTCCCGGCTCAGTCGCCTGCCGATTTGAAATTGTAGACCGGCCGGAGTCGCTTGAGGATTTCCACGCTGGGACGCATCGATTCGACGATTTCCGTCATCGGCTTATATGCCGCCGGCGCCTCGTCCAGTGTCTTCTTGGTCAAAGTGGTCGTGAAGATTCCCGCCATGGTGGCCTGAAAGTCTTTCATCGACAGAGTACGGAACGCCTCTTTCCTGCTCATCAACCGGCCGGCGCCATGGGGCGCCGACTGGTTCCACTCGTCATTCCCCTTGCCCACGGCAATGATGCTCCCGTCCCGCATGTTCATGGGAATCAGGACCTGTTCGCCCTGGCGGGCGGAAATCGCACCTTTGCGCAAAATCATCGCGTCGGTGTCAATATAATTATGTACCGTCGAAAAATCGCCGGTTGAAATCAGGCCCGTTTTCTCCAATATCAGCTGCGCCATGGCCTGCCGATTGATCGCTGCATAGCGCTGAGCGATTGCCATGTCATGAAGATATGCGTGAAACAGCCCGTTTTCCAAGTAGGCCAGATCTCTGTCCGCCCTGGCGACATTTCTGCCCTTGCTACGTTGAATCAGATCGTCCGCCGCCAGCCGCTGATAATGCTCGGCAATCTGTTTGCCCAAATGACGGCTGCCGGAATGGATCACCAGATAGAGACCGTCCTCTTCGTCCCGATCCATCTCGATGAAATGGTTGCCGCCGCCCAAAGTCCCGACACTCAGCCGGGCCCGTTCCAGATCGACGTTGCGGATGCATCGCAGATCTTCGATGCCGGTCTTCGCCACAAACGCATGCGGCTTCTCACGCACCGCGAATCCGCTTGGCACATGCGCGCGGATCACTTGGTCCAGCGCCGCGAAATCGACTTTTCTCCGCCTGATCCGGTGTACCAGCATGCCGCATCCGATGTCAACCCCCACCAGATTGGGCACCACCTTGTCGATGATGGTCATCGTGGTTCCAATGGTACAACCGGCCCCGGCGTGGGCGTCCGGCATGATGCGGATCTTGCTGGCCCGCACGAACTCCTGATCGCAAAGCCGTTCGATCTGCTTTGCCGCCACGTCTTCGAGCCGGTCCGTGAATACTATGGCTTCATTATTCTTGCCTCGTATCTTTTGCATAGTTTCCAGCCTATTTGCTATCCTGAAACAGGCCCTGATAATAGATCTTGCCGCCGGCAATCCCGACCGGACCGGCCGCCTTACCGCCGTCCATCACCCGGCTTCGTTCGCCGCCCTCCGGCAACACCCGGTACAACGCGTGCCGATCCGCCGTGTTGGTG
>CAZOJA010000326.1:0-2850 GCA_964579955.1 uncultured Veillonellaceae bacterium
CCGTGTCCATGACAGTCTCGGCAGGCAGGGAATGACTCGCCATTTCCCGCAGCCCACATCAAGACTGTCATTCCATCTTCCAGCTTTGCATTCACATCCGCGCCCTTGTCCAGCAGCTGCTGCACAGCATCTACATGTCCATCTTGCGCCGCTTCGAACAGCTGTAAGTTCCGCAAATCCATTTCAACTATGGGCTCCGCCTTCTCCTTAGCAACCCTCACTCCGCATCGGTCACAAAAAAGAGCTCTTTCGGCAAGTAATCTGCAACATTTTTTACAATACACAATCTTGCCCCCTACCTCCTGCAAAATCCTTGAAACCTTCAACAACCGCCTTCAACCCTAATTGCGCCGGAAAGTAATTGGTACGCCGCTTTCAATATTAAGTCCGCCTTTTTCTCCTGGCCTCAAAAAGAATCCTTTCATACACGAGCCTGGAGCGCCGGTTGCTTTTTGTTGTAATGGTCCAGATATACTGACACCCGGAATGTAGCCTATCCGTTCGATATATTCTTGCTCCTTGCTTTAACAATTCCTCTGCAGCCTCTTTACTCTCTTCCTCACATGCCCTGATCAAAGGATGATAGCCGCACCAGTTTCTTTCATTGGGTGAAACGCCTGCATCCAGTAAAGCCCGGACAATCATCACATTGTTCAGTTTCACAGCTTCCTCCAGCATACAGCCCCGGGTCATATCTCGAAAATCGCGGTCCAAAGCTCCCGCTGTCAACAATTCTTTAACAAGCTCCACCTGCTCACCTTTAATAGCCTCCAAAAGCTGGCCGCGATCAACGCTATCCAGACAACTCCTCTTTTCCGTGCTGCTCTCCAACAACTCCTTGAAAAAATGTTGCCTACGGTCTTTCGACTCCGAAAGCCGTTTTAGCGCTGAGACCAACATACCAAGCATCGGCACAGCATTATCAGCCTCGATGCTTTTCAACAGTTGCAAAGCCGGCTCGAATTCGCCGCTGCGGCGATAGACCTCGCTAAGCTTGAGCTGCATGGCCATTTTTTCCGACTCATCCGGGCACGATACCAGCATTCCTTTTAGGTAAATCGCAGCCTGCTGCCGATAATGAGTGGCCGGGCCATCCTGCGAAAGGTCATCGGCTTTCCATGCTGCACGCAAAAATGTTTCGGCGATAACCTCATCAGATTCCGGCAAGGTTTGTTGGATCTGGGCCAGCAGCCCGTATCGCTCATGGATCGGCAAGTCACCATTCTTCCGGAGTTTATCTGCATGAAACGCAGCGACGAGCTGTCTTATTTCCTCCAGCCGATCTGATTGCAGCTCGGTTTCGAGATCATAGGCGACATAGCCGCAATGAGGGCAATTCACCACAAACAGGTCCAGCGGGTCCATCCCCACGGCGTACTGTCTCAGTTCCGTATCCTGTTCGCCAAAATCGTTCCAGCTGCCAATGACATCGCAGTGTGATCGCTTGCCACAAAGGGCGCAGCGCACTTCTTTTCGGGCAACGGTCGTCATAGTGTCCCTCCTTACTGTTCGCCGTCTTTTCCATGGGTTCGACTTCTGCTTCAGCGGCCCGGCGTCAGTTTCGCCGCCTGTCCGACCTTAGCCATCGCTGCGTTGAATATCGACGCCGCGTCCACGCCGCCTTGCGGCAGGCCGCATCGCCCATCAACCACCGCCAGGCCAGTCAGCTGACCTTCTGCCAGCGGCCAAAACCCGGCATACGAATCGACTGCGCGGCACGAATCAGCGTCTGATCCATCATCACCGGCCGATCCGGCGCTACCGGTTTGACCGGCGAACCGGTAGCCGGCAACGGTAGCCAGTTGCTGCGCCAGCTCCGGCGAAACAGCCTGGCGGACCAGCTGCGGAGGCGAAGCTTTGATGATCCGCGGTTTGAGTAAATCCCCGCTATTGGCCAGCGCCGAAACAGCGCTCAGCAGTTGCAGCGGCGTCACCGCCAGCACAGGCACGCTTCCCGCCTCCTCGCCCGGCAGTTCAATCCCGGTCGGTTTGCCGAATCCCAGGGCCTCCGCATGACTCTGCAGCCATTCGTTGTTCCCGGCTGTCAGCGGGATGGTTGCTATCGCCGGGTTACGCCAGGCCTGTTCCGGATAACGGAAAAATGCATTGGGGTTAAAGGCTGGCCGGCTGGCCATCGCCAAAACCTCACCGGTCTGAGGATTCATCACGATCATCGAGACAGAACGGGCCTCGGTCCGGGCCAGCGCCTCGTCAAGCGACCGTTCCACTGCAGCTTGCAGCTCGCTGTCAAGCGTCAGGTAGAGCGACTGCCCCTTCAGAACGGCATCCATGCTTAGCTCGATCCCGGCCAGTCCTTTGTCTTCCGTACCGACAAATCCCAGCACGTGGGCAGCCAACTGATCCTGGGGATATACGCGGCGGCTCTCTGCAATGAAATCGAGACCGCGGACTTTCTCCTGCTGGACGAACTCAGCCACTCTGCTGTATTCGGCCGGTTCCAGCGACCGTTTGAGCCAGACGAAGCTGCCTGGCGCCTTCAACCGGCTGCGCAGCGTGTCCACCGGCGTATTGAGCAGCGGCGCCAGCCTATTTGCCAGTCCGTCCGGCTCCTGCAGCTCGCGCGGATTCGCATAGAGCGAGTTGGCCGTGTGGCTGACTGCCAATTCCCTGCCGCTACGGTCATATATCGAGCCGCGCAGCGTTGGCAGGCTGGCATCTGCGGGCCGTGACCAGAAAAACCAGCCGGTCGAAACAGCCAACACCGCCACTAACAGACAAACCGGTTTCAGCTTTTGCAGCGCCTGAAAATTTTGCCAAGTCAAATCAACCGCCTACCTTTCCTCTCATCGTGGAACGCAGCGGACGTTATCTTTATAGGTCGCCATACAT
>CAZOJA010000327.1:0-2847 GCA_964579955.1 uncultured Veillonellaceae bacterium
TCAGGGCGGCGATTAAATTCACTTTAAATACCGAGACCATGAAGAAGCCGACAAAGGCGCCGATCATAAAAACTTCGCCATGGGTCCAGTTGATCAGGCCGACGATCCCGAAAACGACCGTCCAGCCAATGGCGATCAGCGAATAGATCCCGCCTAGCGCCATACCGTTGATGATTTGTTGAATCAGAACCAAATCGACACCTCCGTTGAGAAAATGCGCGGGAACGGTTTGCCCGCTCCCGCGCCTGCAATCATCGTTTCTGGCTTAATTGCCTATTGGGCTACGACAAATTTGCCATCCTTGACGGTTACGAACAGGTACGGACGGACCCAGTCACCCTTGTCGTCAAACGTGACGGTTCCGGTGATCCCCTTGAAGGAGCTGGCGGCCATCGCATCACGCATGCTTTCGCGCGTCACCGCGCCTTTGGCGGCGGCTTTTTCCAGCGCGTCCTTCAGGACATATCCCTGATCATAGGCAAGTGCCGCGAAGGTATCGGGATCCATGCCATATTTCTCTTTATATTTCTTAACGAATTCCTGCACTTTCGGGTCGGGGTTGGTCGGTACGAACACGCCGAGGAAATAGGTGTTCTCGACGGCTTTGCCGGCGATTTCCAGATATTTGGGGCTATAAAGACCGGTCGGTCCGACGATCGGCATGTTCAGGCCCATTTCCCGCGCCTGCTTCACAATCAGGCCGCCATCGGTATAGGTACTGCCAACCAGAAGCACTTCCGGCGCTTCGGCTTTCACTTTCGTCAGCAGCGAGGAGTAATCCTTGTCTGTTGCCAGATAGGTTTGCGCTGAAGTCATTTCGATGCCGAGTTTTTTCGCCTGCGCTTGGGTAGACGTCAGCAAGCCCTTGCCGTAATCGTTGTTAAGATAGAGCAAGGCAACTTTCTTCGGCTTAAACTTCTGGGCCGACAGATCGACCATCAGTCCGCCAACCTTGTCGTCCTGGACCGCCATCCGGAAGAAGTACTTGCTCATGCCGGACAGTTTGTGAGTACTGGAAGAAACGACGGAATGGGGAACTTTGGCCTTGTCGGTAATCGGCACCATTGCCAGCGTGTTGGAACTAAGGCAGGAACCGACAATCGCCACGACGCTCTTCATGTCGGCGAATTTCTGTGCCCCGGCGGCCGCCTGCTTGGGATCTCCGGCATCATCGTGGGTCAGCAGCTCGATTTGCTGGCCCTTTATGCCGCCAGCCTTGTTGATTTCTTCCAACGCCATTTCCAGGCCTTTGCGGTGGCTGACGCCATAGGTCGCCGCGTCACCGGTGAGCGGATTGACCATCGCGATGGTGATTTTCGCCTTGGCTTGCTGGGCTGCCGGAGCCGCCGGCGAGCCGCCGCAGCCGGCCACCACAACGAGGAGAACCAGGATCAGGACAAGAGACAGTGCGCGTAGTTGCTTTGACAAAACGATTCCTCCTTCATCCATTCTGTGAATAGGGAAAATAAAACACCGGCGAGCTTTCTCCCGGTGTACGGCAACTAAACAACACGTCTCGTGTTTGCCGCTCAATGAGATAGCTCTTCACCAACATCGGTGACAGTCACGCGCCTGTTCGACGCGTGCCCAGCGAAAAATGCCGGACGCATTCCCCGCTTCGGCGACCAACCCTTTCCCGCCGGGTCTGCGATGTCCTTCTCGCCGGCGGTACTGATTTTGTTCGCTCCTCTACTCTTTGGTTCTTGTTGCGGTCTGACAACTTTATGTCTATTCTACTCCGGCGCTTCCCGCACTGTCAACGGGGTTTTCCCAGGAAACATCAGTGTCTGCGGCAAATCAGCGGAAGACTTCGCCAGCGTGGTAAGAACTGCGCACCAGCGGACCGGAAGCGATGTGACCAAATCCCATAATTTTAGCCTGTTCGGCCAAGAACGCGAACCGGTCGGGGTGAATGTAGTCCACAACAGGCAGCTGTTCCCGCGAGGGTCGTAAATACTGGCCGACCGTCAACGAATTGGCGCCGGCCTTACGCAGCTCGGCAAACACGGTCAGCACCTCGGCTTCGGTTTCACCCAGTCCTAGCATCAACCCGCTTTTTACCCAGGGGATGCCAAACTCCGCCGCCTGCTGCAGCACGGCTAACGACTGCCGGTAATCGGCCCGCGGCCGTACCTGTTCATATAACCTGGGTACCGTTTCCACGTTATGGTTGAACACATCCGGTTGTGCATCCAGTACGATCCGCAAGGCTTGCTGATTGCCGGAAAAATCCGGCGTCAGCACTTCAACCGTTACTTTTTCATCCTTGGCCCGGATATTACGGATGCAGGCGGCAAACAGCTCTGCACCGCCATTCGGCAAATCATCGCGGGTTACCGAGGTCACGACCGCATGTTTTAGTCCCATCCGGGCAACAGCAATCGCGACGTTTTCCGCTTCCGCTTCATCGACCGGCAATGGCTCGCCCTTTGGCACGCCGCAAAAGCGGCAGCCGCGCGTACAGATCCCGCCAAGGATAAGAAAGGTCGCTGTGCCGGCATGAAAGCACTCGCCCAGATTGGGGCAGGACGCACTGCGACAGACGGTATGCAGGTTCAAGTCGTCAATCAACCCCTGCACCGGTTCGATTCCGCCGGCGGGTATCCGCCGGATCAACCAGGGCGCTCTTGTCGCCATATCCGATTTCACAATCCCCACTCCAATCGTTTCCCTTTGTTCACAATTCCGGACTGAACACCAACAGGCCTGTCTTCGGGTCATATCTCCGCATCAGCTTGGCGCCGTCAAATTCGACGATGACGAGGTCTATCGTGGCCAGAACAGGGTTACCGCCTGCCGAAAAATGACCGCCGAAGACAACGTGCTCCGGCGTCACGCCCTGCGCAT
>CAZOJA010000328.1:0-2838 GCA_964579955.1 uncultured Veillonellaceae bacterium
ATTTCGTCCGATGACTGACAATAAGTTTTTCCGAAGCTTTCTTTTTCGAACGGGTCTTCGTACCCATCGCACATTTGCCCCACTTGGTGACCGGGTTCTTGCGGCCGACCGGCGAACGACCCTCACCACCACCATGCGGGTGATCGCAGGGATTCATCGCGACGCCGCGGTTTGCCGGGCGGATACCCAGCCAACGCGAGCGGCCGGCTTTACCGATCGTCATGTTCTCGTGCTCGTGGTTGCCGATCAGTCCGATGCTGGCGCGGCAATTTACATGAACCTTACGGACTTCTCCCGAAGGCAGCCGCAGCAGTGCCTGTTCGTTCTCCTTGGCCATCAGCTGGGCGGAAGTACCGGCGGAACGGACCATTTGACCGCCCTTGCCGATCTTCAGTTCAACATTGTGCACCAAGGTACCGACCGGGATATTGCGCAGCGGCAAAGCATTGCCGACCTTGATGTCCGCATCGGGGCCGCTGACCAGCTTGTCGCCGACTTTCAGACCTTCCGGCGCCAAGATGTAGCGCTTTTCGCCGTCAGCATAGAACAACAGCGCAATGCGAGCCGAACGGTTCGGATCATATTCGATCGTGGCCACGGTGGCCGGAATCCCGTCTTTGGTCCGTTTGAAATCAATAATTCTGTACAGTCGCTTGTGGCCGCCGCCTTGATGACGAACAGTCAGTCGTCCTTGGTCATTGCGTCCGCCGCTGCGGCGAACAATCTCCGTCAAGGACTTTTCCGGCTTGCTAGCGGTGATTTCTTCAAAACTTGATACCGTCATTTGCCGTCTGCCGGGCGTGTACGGTTTAAAACTCTTTACTGCCATGAGTTACCCTCCTCATCAACCGCCCGAAGGCTTAGACTCCCTCAAAGAATTCGATTCGTTGTCCCGGCGCGACCTTCACGATGGCCTTCTTATAATCCGGGCGTTTCCCCGCATGCTTGCCCATCCGCTTGATCTTGCCCATTACCCGGATCGTATTCACATCGACAACTTTGACTTTGAAAACACTTTCTACGGCTTGACGGATGGAAATTTTCGTCGCATTGAGCGGAACAATGAACGTGTACTTGTTGTCCTGCATTCCGTCATTGCTCTTTTCCGTGATCAACGGCTTGATCAGTACATCACGCAAGTTCGTCATTATGCCAATACCTCCTCGATCTGGGCGATGGCATCCTTCGTCACAAAAACGCGGTTGTGGTGCAGCAGGTCGTATACGTTGATGCCTTGCGAAGTGATGGTAAGCACTCCCTGCAGGTTGCCAGCCGATTTCATGACTGCTTCGTTTTGTTCCGACAGGACCACCAGCGACTTTGCCTCGCTGGCTTTAAAACCGTCAAGGAACTGCACCATGTTTTTGGTTTTGATTTCCGAGAACTGCAGGTCTTCCAATACGACCAACTCACCGGCATTCACTTTAGCCGTCAGCGCTGAACGCAGTGCCAAACGACGAACTTTGCGCGGCAGCGAGATGGTGTATTTGCGGGGATGCGGCCCAAAGACCACTCCACCGCCCACCCAAAGCGGCGAACGGATGGTGCCGGCGCGAGCGCGGCCGGTACCCTTTTGCTTCCACGGCTTTTTGCCGCCTCCGCGAACAAACGAACGGGTTTTGGTAGCAGCATTGCCTTGCCGCTGGTTGTTAAGCTGCATGGTCACCGCCTGGTGCAGAACCGCAGCATTGACTTCACAGCCAAAAACCCAATCATTCAAGTCAATTTCACCGGTTTGTTGTCCGGACATATTATACAGGGCTACTTTTGGCATGAATTATTTCCTCCTTTCCAAACAAGGGATGTCGTTTCATTTCCCAGCTTTTACTGCTTTAACCGCAACTGCGCGCGGCGGCTTGACAGTATTTTTAATCAGTACCATGCCGTTTTTCGGCCCTGGAATCGCGCCTTTGATCAGGATCAGATTCCTTTCCGCATCAACGCGGGCAACAGTGAGGCATTGAACAGTGACCCGCTCGCCACCCATACGTCCGGGAAGCTTTTTCCCTTTAAACACCTTACCGCCGCCACCGCTGATCCGAGGTCCCATCGAACCCGGTTCGCGGTGAGACTTGGAACCGTGCGCCATCGGCCCGCGCGAGAAATTGTGACGTTTGATGGTGCCGGCAAAGCCTTTGCCTTTGGATGTCCCGACGACGTCTACGAGCTCGCCCTCCGCGAAAATGTCAACCGTAATTGCATCGCCGAGTTTTTGCTCCGGCGCGTTGGGCAGACGGACTTCCCGAATGAAACGGACCGGTTTAATGCTCGCTTTAGCGAAATGGCCTTTCTGCGGTTTAGTCACTTTATTATCTTTAACAACGCCAACCCCGATTTGTATCGCGTTGTATCCGTCGCTCTCCACACTCTTGACCTGAGCCACAAGATTAGGGCTGGCTTCAACTACCGTAACCGGAACTACTTTGCCATCTTTAGTGAAGATTTGCGTCATACCGACTTTTTTGCCTAAAATGCCTTTAGCCACGATTGCCCCTCCCTTACAGCTTGATTTCGATATCGACGCCAGCCGGCAGGTCGAGCCGCATCAATGCATCGACTGTCTTTGGCGTAGGTTCGAGAATATCAATTAAACGCTTGTGCGTGCGCATTTCGAATTGTTCACGGGAATCTTTATTAACATGCGGCGACCGCAGGATGGTAAAAATATTCTTTTCGGTCGGCAGCGGAATCGGACCCGATACCAAAGCGCCGGTGCGCTTTGCGGTTTCTACGATCTTGACCGCGCTTTGATCCAAAGCCTTGTGGTCATACGCTTTTAAGCGGATTCTGATTTTTTGTTGTCTTGCCACTTATTATTCCTCCTCATCGTCCAGTTTC
>CAZOJA010000329.1:0-2826 GCA_964579955.1 uncultured Veillonellaceae bacterium
TACGGACTTCAACGTCTGATCGTCACCGCCCAACGCGATCCAGTCTTCCTTTTTCGCATTGATTGTCAGCCCCGAGCAAGCTACCTGTAGCGTCGGCAATTGGCGATAGCCACCGGCCTCCGAAAATCGCCAAGCCGTCAGTGCCAGTGCAAATGCCGCCAACTCCACGCAACGAGGGTCAATCTCGAGTCCGTATAGGTTGTCCCGCAGCACCGCATCGCAGGCTTCCCGCGCTGACAAGCCTTCCATTTCCATCCGTAGCGGTACCAGCATCAACAACGCCGACACCAGGAAATGACCGGAGCCGCAGCAGGGGTCCAGCACCTTCAATTCACTTAGTGACTCGGGCCAGGCGGCGAATGTGCCTGCTGCCGGTTTCCACTCCCCGGCTTCGTCTCTCACAAAACGCAGATATTCAAGCGGTACTCCTGGCAGCCGCAGCATCTGACGCAGTTCCTCTTCCGTTTCTGCCGTCCGCCGCTGCTCGGCAGTCAGCCGCATTCCCGCCCACCAGGCTCCCAGGGCATTGTCGAGCAAAAAGCTGACCATATAAGGTTCCGTAAAGAGTTGCGTGACCGCAGGCAATTCACGCGCTCCGATTTTAACTTCGGACGCATTAATCCTGTCCTTGTTGTCGGCTTGCCAAAACTGATAAACCCAACCCAGGCTGTCAGATGCGATAAATACCTCTATCGGCAAGGAGTCCAGCAGTCGTTCAAGATCGCGTTGGTCATTCGGCGGCAACGATAACGCAAATACCGGTGAATCAGGTCGGAATATCCGGGGCAGCATTCTCGCCGCCATCCGCGCCGCCAGTTCCCAGCCGTCGGCCAAACCGAGCTCTGCAGCCAGTTCATCGCACTCCGCCAGGGTAACCGCCACGCCGTCTTGGTCCGAATCACCGTCGAAATACATCAGAAGTCCGTTTTCCGCCAGGAACCTGGCGAATAACATCCGGTGCCAATGCTCATAGGCCATCTCTTCGATCAGGCGGCTGATTTCCTGTTCTTCGGTTTTTGTGTTGCGCACGTCGCCGAGTTGACGGCCATGGGCCCGGAGCCGACGCCGCAAGTCACGTTGTTCCTGGGTAAGGTATTCATACGGCGCTGCCTGCTCCACACCGAGTTGCTCGAGTGCGGACCGGGCCGCTTTCTCGGCCAGGACGCGGGCCTCTTTCACCGTTTTTTCCAGTTTGTTGCGCAAAGATTTATCCAGCGGCTGCATCCTATCGCACCTGCTTTCTTTTATGTTATCGCATGTTGACCGGGCCGGATTTGACTGCATTACGCAATTGTTCCCCGACCTCTTGCAGCCAGCGGTCGACATCCGCATCGGTTTTTAAGGTGCGCTTCGGTATCTCCAGCAGCTGCACCGTTGGTTCCATTTCTTTGACGGCCTGTTCCAGTGCCTGGGCAAAACGATGCTTCAACGCTTCCACCCGGTCTCCCCAAGAAGCGAGCGGATATTGTTTCAGCGCTGCAAGCAGCTCCGCATAGTGGCTGCAAGATAAACCGCTAATCGCTGCAATGCCGCGGGCTTCTAAAATCTCCGACCGCCGCTGCGGCGTCAAGCCTTGCCATGCACTGCTTTTTTCCAGCTTCGCTATGCCGGTTTCATACACAGCTTTGTATTGCGCCTGATACTCGACCAGCTGTGACCGCAGCACATCTTCCAGTGATTTGATCAGCGGTTGCACCATGTCCGGCTCCTGTAACAACAGCCGGTTTGCCAGGATCGCATCGGCTTGCTGCCGAATCGGCGATACGCAGGAAGCCTCTCCGGCGGCCTGCAGCAGCGACTGCAGCTTATTCCAGCCTGGCAGACGGACATCGATGGCATCCTTGAGGACTTTCCACTCTTCGATCCGCTTGCTCAGTGTGTCAAATTGTTCGAACAGAGCAAGCAGTTGTTCGTTCCCTATTTTCAGCCTCAATTCCGACATGAATGACAAATCTGGTTGATAGGGACGCGGCGCTTCTCCTCCGGCCTGTTCACCCAGCTACTTCAGTTTATCCAGGAACTCGCCTGCTTTTTCGCTCTCTTTTTCGGATTCCGCCTGAACGGCGAGTTTTTGGAACAGTTGCCGCACTTTGAGCCGTTGGCTGGTCTGCAGCACCACCGTTTCGGGCCGAAAACTCAGTTTGCCGATCTGTTTTCGTTCGATCTTCTTCAGATCGACAATCCGACCCTGTTCATCAATGCACTTTATCTGTCCGCCGACAACCAGCGTCAACAGGGCGCCGTCGACGGTATCCCGCGACCAGCCGTATTGATCCCCTTCGAACTTGCTGCGGATATCCGCGCCGGATTTTCCGGCTGCCAGATAGCCCAATATTGCTTTGCACACCGGGTGCAGGGCCGGATCACCGGTATAGTCGACCGCCTTCAACGCGTCTGGACTCCCCGCCTGGGCCCGGCTATATACCTTGCCCCATTCGGCATGGTCGCCAACTGCGAAATTTGGATACAAGCGTTTTAGGGCATTTTCCGCCGCCGCCATAACTGCATCCCGCAGTTTAGCGCCAAGCACTTCCGCGCCGCCCGCCTGGAAGACCCTCGCCCCGGCAATCGCCTCGCTCAGGATTGCCTGGATGCGGGCATCTGCATTGTCCCTGCGGGTATTCATCGCCGACTGCGCTTCCTTGCCTTCGGCGGAGGTCGGCGTTCCCTTGATGCCCAGCGTCAAGACCGCCGCCTTGTATTCCTTGATCTGTTCCCGCAGTTCGTCCGCCGAACGTTTTGGGATGTATGCCAAAATCAGCGGCGAATCGTTGCCTGCCTGCTTTGCCGCAACCTGCACCTCGGTCTCTTCCACTGACCAGCCGC
>CAZOJA010000330.1:0-2825 GCA_964579955.1 uncultured Veillonellaceae bacterium
TCCTTATGCTGTCCTGGAAGCGATGGCATGCGGAGTGGCTGTGGTCGCATTTGAAACTGGCGGGTTGCGTGAACAGGTCCGTGACGGAATGGATGGATATTTGGTTCAACCAGGCGATATGAAAGGGTTGACACAAGCTCTGGCGAAGTTGATTGACGATCCGGCTCTTCGCAAAAGAATGGGCGAGAATGCTCGAAACCAGTGTGCCGGTAATTTTTCACACATACAAATGGCGCGTCAGTTTTTGCGTATTTTTGCACAAGTGCACAGCTCGGAGAATCGGGATTAGGAGGCTGGGGAAGAGCGGCATGAAAGTGGCAATCATTTCGGATATAGCTCCAGGAAACATCGGTGGGGTGGAGCGGTTCGCCAGCACATTCAAGCAACACCTGGAAAAACGCAATATGAGTGTAGATGCTTATGATCGTGGCTCTCTCAAACATTGGCGTGATCAGTGGTTTGACAAGTATACGGTAAGCGCCAGAAGCAATTGGTGTGTTGGCCGCGCTGCATTAAATGCAATCTCGGCGCAAGAAAGGCAACCGGATATCATTATCCACAACAGCATTGCTGGTTGGAATCTGCGCGGAAAGACAAAAATTCCTAGAATTGTTATCCATCATGGAACAATCCGCGGCTTGTATTATATCGATCTGCCCGGCGACCTTTCTTTGCGCACCCGGTTCAATCGATTTGTCGGCTTGATTTGCTTTGGTGGTTGGCTGGAGCAATATATTGTCCACGATGCGGTATCGGTAGCTGTATCCAGTTCGGTCGCCGAGGAATTGCGACGCTACTATTCCGGAATTGCGCCTGTCACTATTCCAAACGGAATTGATGTGGCACATTTTTCACGGAGAAATGCATCAGCATGTCGAAGAAAATACGGTCTTGGCGAGGAGGACTTTGTCGTTTGCTTTACAGGCAGGTACGGTTTGTTGGCCAAAGGTTTTGCTGAGTTGCATTCTCTGGCCTTGCTTGCCTGGCAACAACAAATGCCGGTTAAATTTTTGGTCGCCACCAATCATGTTCCGGACGGATGGCCCGCTAACGTAATTTTTGTAAAAAATGTGCCTTATGAAGAGATGCCTGATATTTATTCGGCGGCCAATGTATTTGCATTTCCCACTCGGTAT
Source organism: uncultured Veillonellaceae bacterium (assembly GCA_964579955.1). GTDB lineage: Bacteria > Bacillota > Negativicutes > UBA1444 > UBA1444 > UBA1444. Next base: position 1,137 of record CAZOJA010000330.1, read on the forward strand.
GAGGGCTGTAGCTACTCGTTGCTAGAAGCCATGGCCTGTGGCTTGCCGATTTTGACCTCGCGCGTCGGCTATGCCAAAGATTTGCATCAGCAGGTTCCCGAGGTTGCACCGTATATTTTCGACGTGAATTCCGTCGAACTGTATTGGCAACATATCAAAAGGTTTGCCGACGATAAAGGAAAAACTGAAAGTTTGGGCGATCTTGGCGCTCATTATATTCGGCAACATAACAGCATGGAATCGATGATGGATTCGTACGTTCGATTAATCAAACAGCTTTGCGGCAACAGTCGCTGCGAGGTGTAACGTGGAAACAACGGTGATCCATATTGCCGATTTTACAACGCCGCATGCAGGCGGATTTGTTTCATCGCTCAGGGCGTTGGCAGCCAAGGCGAGAGAAAGCGGATTTCGCATCGTGCTGGTTTTTCCGGCGGCAGCGCAGCATGCTTCCTGGGCAGTGCAAATGCAGCAGGACGATATTTCTCTGCGCTTTATGCCTTCAGGCTTGTCTTTATGGAGGCTTGTCCAGCGAATTGTCGACATTGTCCGTGAGGAGAACGCCGAAATACTCCATACGCACTTTTCAAATTTCAATTTTCCGGCGGGATTGGCAAAATTGCTGTTATGGTTTGCCAATCGAAAGGTCATACTCATTTGGCATTTTCATTCGGATTGGCGGACTCGTTTGACATTCAAGCGAAGAATCAAAGACTTGTTGTTGTATCGAATACTGGGCAGAACTGCATTTGGCATTGCCGTATCAGACAATATCAGGCAGGCAATGGGACAAAGAGGGATGCCTTTGCAGCGGATGAGATATATTCCGAATGGCTTTGATGCAGACAGACTTGCGGTGGGCGAAAAATCTCCGGCAACCGTTCGTTGCGAGCTAGGCATTCCTAAGCAGGCAAAGGTGTTTTTGGCGTTTGGCTGGGAACCGTTGACCAAGGGAGTAGATCTATTGTTAGCCGCTTTTGCAAAATTGGTCGCTGCGCGCAATCCATCGGATATCGTGCTACTTATGATTGGGACAGATATTATGCGCCAATACGTGCACGATTGGAATCGGGGAAATCAGCCGTTTTGGCAGTACTTGGCGGAGCCGCGGGAACGGGTGGCAGAGTTTTTTGCGGCAAGTGACGCATTTATTTCCGCTAGCCGAAGTGAAGGGTTTCCGTACAGTATTGTGGAAGCGATGGCATCAAAATTGCCGGTCGTTTCCAGTGATATTCCCGGTGCTGCTTGGGCGCAAGGGGTACCCGGGGTGGTGTTTTTCCCCGCTGGTGACGCGGAAGCGCTGGCAAAAGCGATAACCCAAATTCTTTCCTGGACGGAAGACGAAAGAAGCGCCAACAGCCATGCAAACTGCAGTTTTGTGACGGAACGATATTCATTAAACCAATGGGCCGAAAATGTATTGAGCTATTATACGGACCTATTAATGGACAACGCGATTCGTACAGGTGAGTATCAATGAATATTTGTTTTATTACTCGTAGCATGCCGTTTGGCAAATTTGAGGCATTCGTGATTCCAGAGATACGTTATGCAATGCAGGCCGGACACAGGGTCACCGTTGTGCCGCTGCGCGCCGAAGGCGCCATTATTCATCAAGATGGGGCCGAGATGCTGAAAAATACGGAGATCGGAAGAGCACACGTCTGAACTCCAGTCACCTGAAGCTAT
>CAZOJA010000331.1:0-2807 GCA_964579955.1 uncultured Veillonellaceae bacterium
CGGAAAGCCCGCCTTGTCGACCAGGTGTTGGTGGCGACGACGGATCAACCGTCTGATGAGCCGGTCCGCAAGTTTTGTGCCGTCCAGGCAGTTCCTTGTTTTGGCGGCAGTGAACAGGATGTGTTGGACCGGTTTGTTCAGGCAGCCCGCTTTGCCGGCGCAACCGAAAGCGATGCGATTGTCAGGATTACGGCAGACTGTCCGCTGATTGATCCGGCTGTGATCGATCAGGTTGTCGCGGCCTATCGGCAAGTTGGCGCGGACTATGTTTCCAACGTACAGCCGCCGACATTCCCGGATGGACTGGATGTGGAAGTATTCCGCTTTTCGGCCCTGCTGACGGCCTGGCGCGAGGCGAAGCTGGTTTCGGAACGCGAGCATGTCACCCCCTATCTGCGCAACCACCCGGAAAAATTTTCTGCGCACAATGTGACGCACGATACTGATCTGTCGGCACTGCGCTGGACGCTGGATGAACCGGCCGATTACGCACTGTTGCAGCGGATTGTGGCAGAACTGGACCGTACCCGGCCGGATTTTCATCTGGCTGATGTGCTGCAGGTTTTGGCGGCGCATCCCGAGTGGCAGGAACTGAACCGGGATTTTCAACGTAATGAAGGCTACGTCAAATCGCTGCGGCAGGAGCAGGCGAGGCTTTGCCTGGGTACCGTGCAGTTTGGCCTGGCGTATGGGATCAATAACCGAGGCGGCAGGCCGGAACAGGAGCGGGTATTTGCCATCCTCGACCGGGCGTTGGCCGCAGGGATCGAAAGTCTGGATACGGCAGCGGCGTATGGTGAGGCGGAAAAAGTGCTCGGCGAATATATCCGTTCTCGGCAGGTTGCTGATCGGGTAAATGTCGTGTCTAAACTTCGGCCGGATTTTCTCGATAATACTTCTAAGAGAACTATTTCGCTGGAGCAGGCCCTGACGGAAGAACTGCAGATTTCGCTGGCACGACTGGGACTGCCCCGGCTGGATGGTTATTTGCTGCACAGCGCCAGTTGCGAACAACTGAATCATGCCGAACTCGGCGCGGCGCTGGCGGCGGTTCGCGAATCCGGCCTGGTACGCCAGGTTGGCGCTTCGCTGTATACGCCGGAACAGGCGATGACGGCGCTGCAGACCGGGTGGGTTGACGCAGTGCAGGTTCCTTATAATATACTGGACCGACGCCTCGACCAGGCCGGATTTTTTGACCGGAATAGCCGGCGGCCCCGTCCGCTTACCGTATATGTCCGCAGCTTGCTGTTACAGGGACTGCTGCTGATGCCGGAACAAGAGATTCCATCCCATTTGTCAGGGATTACGCCGCATCTGCGGGAATTAGACCAGTGGCTGGCCGAACAGGGGATTGACCGATTGACGGCGGCATTTGGTTTTGCAAGCAGCCGGCCGGGTGTGGACGCCGTGGTGGTTGGCGTCGATTCGCTGGAACAATTGGAATTATACTTGGCGCTGTCGGCACGGATCGGCGACTTTTCGGCAATTCTGTCGGAGGGATTGCAGCGTTTTGGCGAAATTGAGCCGCGGCTATTGTCGCCCAATCTATGGGAGGCGCTGCGGCAGGAAAAGAGGGATGAATAGGATGGCCAAGCAATACACGAAAAGTCAGGCATTGCTTGCACGGGCCCGCAAGGTGACTCCGCTGGGGTCCCAGACTTATAGCAAGAGCGTCCGTTATTTTTGTGAAGGAGCAGCGCCGGCGTTTTTGGACCGGGGCCAGGGCAGCCATGTCTGGGATGTTGACGGCAACGAATTTGTCGATTTCATGTGTGCGCTGGGACCGGTGACGGTCGGCTACAACGACCCGCAGGTCAATGCGGCGGTGATGGCGCAGCTGCAAAAAGGAATTTCTTTTTCGATGGCTACCGAGCTGGAAGTGGAGCTGGCGGAAGCGTTGACCCGAATTGTCCCCTGTGCGGAGATGGTTCGTTTTGTCAAGAACGGATCGGATGCCACGTCTTCGGCGATCCGTCTGGCCCGGGCGTTCACCGGACGCGATCTGGTGGCGGTGTGCGGCTACCACGGCATGCAGGACTGGTATATCGGATCGACGACCAACCGCCGCGGCATTCCGGCGGATGTATGTGCGCTGACCAAGACTTTTGTCTATAATGACCTGGGCAGCTTGAAACAATTGCTGGCCGAATATCCGGACCAGTTTGCCGCTGTCATTCTGGAGCCGATTCAGGCTGATGGCCCTGCGGCGGGGTATCTGGAAGCCTTGCGCGAACTGACGCAGGCCGCCGGCGCGCTGCTGATTTTTGACGAAGTGGTGTCGGGGTTCCGTTATGCTCTCGGCGGCGCGTCTGAACTGTATAAAGTGACGCCGGACATGGCGGCGTTTGGCAAGGGGATGGGCAATGGTCTGCCGATTTCGGCGGTGGCCGGCCGGGCCGATGTGATGGAACTGATCGGCACCCAGGGAGTATTCATTTCAACGACATTCGGCGGCGAAACCCTGTCGATGGCAGGTTCGATGGCTACGCTGGCCATTCTGGCCCAACAGGGGATCTATCCGCGCATCTGGGCGTTGGGCGAGCGCATGTTGTCCGGCGTGCGGGCCGCCATTACCAAGCACGGCGTCGGCGAGGTAGTGAAAGTCAGCGGACTGGCGCCGCATGGCGGGGTCGGCTTCGAAGGCAAAGGCAGTCTCGATTATCTGGACATCATGTCGGTTTATCAGCAGCGGATGGTGGAGAAAGGCATCCTGACCACCGGGATCAATAATATCAGTGTGGCCCATAGTGAAGCCGATATCGACCAATTTGTCGCCGCCGCCGATGCAGCCTTCGCTGATATCC
>CAZOJA010000332.1:0-2803 GCA_964579955.1 uncultured Veillonellaceae bacterium
GCATTCTTTGGCGACGGCCGCGCGCATCGACGAGTTCGATTAAACCGACGTCGTCAGAAACCAGCCGTGATATGGCGTCCCGCGTGTTGCTGATTTCCAGCGCTTCGCAGACATCGATGACGACGAACCAGACCTGTCCGTCCCGGATGACCGTGCGCAGCCGCCGGTTGCGGTAGTGAAAGATTTTCTCCAGAGCCGTGATGTTACACTGGTTGTTCATGAGTTTCTCCCTCCCTGTAATTGATATTGTTGTATTTGTATTAAAATCCCGGTCCGGCGGCAGCTGCCGCCACTGCCGGTTCCACCCTTTCTGCCAGCCACTGCGCCGGTTCTAATTCCTGCCGCATCGCCAGCGTCGGTTCGCCTTCGCTGACCAGCAGCCGGATCAGCTGGGCGGAAGACTCGGTCAGCGTCGTCACTGCCTCGGCGTTGTCGATGAATATCGGGGCAGCGACGCCGTAGTGGGCGGACAGGCTGTTGATGATGTCGAGGCCGGTGTTGATGCGGGCCGCGTGGTTCAGTCCGCTGTTGAACGGCACGCGGTCGGGGCCGAGCACTTCGCAGACTTCGCATAGCGCGCCGTTGACCTGCTGCTCGAACAGCCGGAAGCGGGCCAGGTGGAAACAACCGTTGATCCGCTCTTCCAACCGGGCGACCTTCAGCCGCAGGAACTCTTCGCCGAGGAACTGCTGCCGTTCCAGTTCGTTGTATTCGGCGGTCAGTCGTTGCTCGCGCCGCCGCAGTTCGGCAATGCGCGCCTCGGCCTGCCGGCGCTGCGTTGCCACGGCCTGACGCCGGGCCAGCTCTGCCGCCTTTTGCCGGGCCGCCGCCAGTTCTGCCGGGTCCGCCGCCTCTTCTGGCATCCGCTCGATCTCGGCCGTGATGGCCGCCAACGCGGCTTCCTGCTGCGGCAAAGACGACGTGAGCGTCTGCAGGGCCTGTTCCTGTTCCTGCTGCTTTGCCAGCAGCGTTTGTCCCTCGGCGGTCAGTCGCTGCAGTTGCCGCGTCCGTTCTTCGCTATACCGCGCTTCTGCTTTTTGCCGCGCCGCGACCGCCAGTTCGGGCGGAATCGCCTGTCCGCAGCTCGGGCAGACCCCCGGGTTGTCCCAGACGAAACCACGGCTGCTGACCCGGTTCCATTCGGCCCGTTTTTCCGCCAGCTTCGCCGCCAGATGCGCCACGTCCTCGCTCAACTCGCGGCGCCGGCGGTTGGTGGCGGTCAGTTCCATTTCCGCCTGTTGCCGTTTTTGCAGCAGCTGTCGCCGCTCGGCATTTCGGGCCGCGGCTTCGGCCTGTAGTCGTTCCAGGTTCTCGGCGCCAGCGGGCGACGCCGCTTCGGGTTCCGGTTCGCTCTCCGGTTCGTTCTCCTGCAGGGCCGCCGGCATCGCCCGGTTCACTTCGTCCACCCGCACCGGAATCGCACGCAGCTCGCTGTTGAGCAGCTGCTTTTGCGCCGCCAGCTGCCGCCGGTACTCCTCCAGACTGCGTCCGGATAGCAGCGCCGGTAGTTCGGCCAGCCGGGCGTCGGTGGCGATCAGTTCCGCATCGCTTATGTCGCCGCACAGCTCCAGCAGGATACGGCGACGTTGTTGCCAGGGCAGTTTGGCGGCAAAATACAGCGGGTCGGTCAAAATCCGCAGCAGCGTTTCATCGCACATCTCGCTGATAACGGCATCGTATTCCTTTTTCTGCAGCGGCACATGGTCGATCTCGTAGGCGGTGCGATGGCCGCTGAACTGAGCGCTGGCCGAGCCACGCGCCCTGACCCAGTTTTCCGACAGGGTCTTTTTCAGCTGCCGGCGCCGCCCCTGGTGCTCGATCTCGATCTCGACGCTGTGTTCGAGCATCGGGATCACCGCGCCGGATTCATCCAGCGTCTTCAGTTCAAAGTCGCGGCGCCCGGCCGAATCGCGGTCCAACAGCACCCAGAGGAAGCCGTCCAGCAGGCTGGTTTTGCCGCTGCCGTTGTCGCCGCTGACCGATACGCTCTCTCCCTGCGGCGAGAAGGTGTAGTCGCGGATTCCCTTGAAGTTGGTCAGTGTCTCGCGTAGTAGTTTCATCGGGTCGCCTCCTGTATCGCTTGGCCGCCGGCCAGCGCCCGGATCAGGTCGCCGACGCCGGCGATCTTCATCACCTGCTCGATTTCTCTGGCTTCTTTGCGTTTGTTCTTCATCGACTCATACAGCCGCAGGAAATGGGCCCGGTCGGCCGCCGGGTTTTCGCTGCTGCACAGCTGCAGCCAGCCGATCGAACGGGCCGCCCGCCGCACCAGGTCGCAGCTGAACACCGGCGGTTTGTAGATGCCGGCAGAGCAGATCTGCTGCTCGACTTCTTCCCAGGCTTCGGCGGCGGTGGGCAGCTTTTCGCTCCGCGGATCGATTTCTGCGGCGGCGGCGACGATCTGCGCCACCGAGGGGAAGAACTCCGATTCGCGGCAGACTTTCAGCACTGCCGCCTGCAATATTTCCAGCGGGATATCCGCCAACATCAGCGACCAGGCCGAGACGATCGGCTGCGGGTCTTTGTTTTGCATCGACGGGTACGAACTGGACGCCAACACCACCAGCGCCAGCATCTTCACTTCCAGCGGCGTCAGTTCCCGCCGCGTATTCTGCCTGTTCATTTCTCCACCTCGTTTCATTTTTTCAGTGTTGACACAGCATCGCTTCGGCCTTTTCCATAAAAGTTCGTGGCCGGTCCCGCGCCTGCCGCTGCTGCCCTCCCTGCCGCTCGATCAGCCAGGGCAGCTCGTGCGGTCGGTATTTGGCAGCCCAGGTCCGCAGGATGGTATCGACGTAGCGCA
>CAZOJA010000333.1:0-2798 GCA_964579955.1 uncultured Veillonellaceae bacterium
CGGTCTGGTCGCGCAGAAAGCCGGAAACAACTGGCGCGACCACCGCCGACAACATGATCGAGCCATTGAAAATCCCCACCGAAGCCCCGGTCAGCCCCGGATGACGTTTTTCCACGATATCGGCCGACCAGGCCAGCATCGAAGGCACAAACGCCGTATTGCTCAGCATGCCGAACATGACCAGCAGGCCGACCAACACATAGTAACCTTCCAACCAAGACAACAGCAGCAGTACAAGCGCCGAAGCCGGCAATACGAACAACGCGACCTTTTTCCGGCCGATCCGGTCGGCCATCCGGCCCCAGAACATCGAAGCCGGAATCGCGCTAACCGCGATCAGTCCGGTGAAAAACCCCGAAGCTCCGAGCGAAAAGCCTCGTTCCACCTTGAGAAACGTCGGCCCCCAGGTCACCGCAACCCAGAAACCATATAACGCGGTAAAAGTCGTCAGGTTGATCCGCCACAAATCAAAGTCCAGCAAAATCGCCTTGTACTGTGACCACTTCGCCGAAGGCGCAGCAGCAGTATCCGGCAGATAGCGGTAAAACAGGCAGAACATCAGAATCGACGGCAAGGCCAGCAACAAAATGGGAACCCGGATGTCACGATATATTTCATATAGCGAACCACTGGCCGTCATGCCCGCCAGTAGGCCGAGAGCCATGCCGATACCGATCAGGGATGAGCTGAAAGCCCGTTTGTGTGGCAACACCTTCTGCATCATCATGCCGAAAGATGCGGGATAGAATCCGCCGGCCCCCAAGCCATGCAGCGCCATACAAAAGATCATCGCCGGATAATTGCCGATGACCAGTCCGAGTCCGATCGCCCCAACCGCCGCAACAGCATACGTCAAGAGTAACACCCGACGCATGCCAAGTCGGTCGCCGAGAATACCGGCCGGCACCTGCAGCAACAAATAGGTGAAAAAATAGCTGCCGGTAAGCCAGCCTACGTCGGCGGACGACAGGGAATAGTCGGCGGCAATGACGGCCAACAGGGGATACAAGACCGTCCGGTTGGCATACGTCAACATCCAGCCGGCGGCAAGCAAAAATAACATCATTGTGAGGCAAATCCTTTTCCGTTTCGTTATCGGCTATGGGGTTATCGGCTACTTATCAGCGAATGCGTTCCTCACCGCAGCACGCAGTTCGGGGAATCTGAATCGATACCCCGCCAGTTGCAGCCTGGACGGCAAGACCCTTTGTCCGTTCAGAATCAGTTCATCGGCCATTTCGCCGAACAGCAACCGCAGCGGCAAAGCCGGAGTACGCAGCCAGGAGGGACGATGCAGCGCATTGCCGATTGCCGCAGCCATTTCGTCCATCGTTGCCGGTTGCGGCGAAGTAAGATTGTAAGGGCCTTGCATCGCTGCATCCGTCAACGCCTGGCTGACGACCGCCACGACGTCCTCCCGGTGAATCCAGGAAATCGGCTGCGTCCCCGCCCCGGCAGGCCCGCCGACGAACAGCCGGAACGGTGTGGCCAGCCGGTCTAGGAACCCACCCGGCCCCAACACAACGCCAAGTCTTAGCACGACTAACCGGACCCCGGCGGAAGCGACCGACCCCGCCGCAGCCTCCCAGTCCCGCGCCACGCCGCACAGCCAGCTGTCGCCGGCCGGGCTCTGTTCATCGAAGTTCTTTGTCGGATGGGTGCCATAATAACCGACGGCGGAAAAGCTGACCAGCACTTTAGGCACCGGTTTCCCGCTTAAAGCAGCCGCACGACAGGCATCCGCCAACGCCTGGGTAAGTACGATCCGGCTGTCGCGCACTTTCTGTTTGTATGCCGCGGTCCAACGCCCGCCGGCAATGCTCTCACCGGCCATATTGACAATCGCGTCGACGCCGTCCAACCAGTGCGGCGACAACGACGCGCCGGTCGTCGGCGCATCACGACGAGTCAGGAGCACGGTCTCGTGCCCCTGACTTTGCAGTTGCCTGGTTAATGCAGTCCCGACAAAACCGGTTCCTCCCGTAAGCAGAATCCGCATGCCGGACACTCCTTTCAGCCTTTGTGCCACTCCGCCCAGGCCGCGCCGACTGCCGCCCCTTGCGCCACTTTGATGCCAAGAGCCGTCAGGGACCGTTCCACCGCGTACAGTGTCAGCACCAGCTCATTGATGCAGATGTTGCCCATGTGGCCGACCCGGAATATCTTGCCTTTCAACGGACCGACACCACCGGCGACCACGATATCATACTCTTCCATCTTGGCCCGGAACGCCACATCATCGAGTCCTTCAGGATACTTGATCACCGACAGGGTCGGCGCCACAGCATCAGCGGCAGTGATCAGTTCAAGCCCGATCGCCTTCAATCCGGCGCGGAAACTGCGGGCGATCCTTTCATGGCGGGCATAGCGGGCTTCCAGCCCTTCTTCCAGAATCATCTGTACTGCCTTCGCCAGGGCCTGGATCAAATTCACCGGCGGAGTGGAAAAATACATCGACGGGTTGTCCATGATCGGCAGCCAGTTTTTCCAGTCGACATAATAGCCGGCAACGGTTCCCATCTGTTCGCGTCGGGCCAGCGCCTTTTCGTTGAATGCGACGATCGTCAGTCCCGGCGGTGTCCCGAATGCCTTTTGGCTGGTCGTGATCACCACGTCGATGCCAAGTTCCTTCATCGGCTCCGGCACACCGGCGCTGGCGCAAACCCCGTCCAGAATGAACAGGGTATCGTACTTTTTAGCCAGTGCGGCGACTTCGGCAACCTGTCCCATTACTCCGGTGGACGTATCCACATGGGTCAGGGTCAGCGCCGCATACTTGTTTTGTTTCAGTTTGGCTT
>CAZOJA010000334.1:0-2778 GCA_964579955.1 uncultured Veillonellaceae bacterium
GGTTCAATTTTTCTGCCGGCATGACTTGTTTGTATAATGCCGTGGACGACAGTCCAGCTGCCGCAAAATAACCAGCCGCCACACCGAGACTTGCGCCCTTGATAAAAGAACGCCGCGAAAAGTCTTCTGCCATTTCTAAATCACTCCTCCTTGCTTGGTTAGGGGCGCTGAGCAATCAACATCTTGATTGTCAACCAGAATAAAGCGCTGCCGACAATCAGTCCGAAAATAAGTCCCGGCACATAACCCATGCCGCCCGAGCTTGCTTTTTCCGTCATTGCATTTCACCTCCTCCCGTCCCATGATTCATCCGCCGGCATACCAGCTTGCGCCGGATCGTCGAACACAAGCGCTGGTTCAAAGTATGCCCGTCGCAGAAAAATTCCACCCCGTCCTGTTCTTCGACGGTTTCCTGCCACTGCCCATATTTTTGGTATTTTTGCCAGCCTGATGAAAAGCGCCTCGCAACGAAATCAGTCAGGAACCAACCTGGATAATCGCGATCGACATCGCCTTTACGAAGCACCTTCAGCGGCACTCCCTCCTGATCCTTAATGAAATAGTTTTCAGTCATTTTCACCCGCCAATGGTCCTGGCTACGCCAACTGATCTCAGACCCTTTCTCGTTGCCATACTGCAGCTCCAGCTCACCGGCCAGAAAGAAATCTTCGGGGATTTCCGCCGCCCGGCTCGCAATCGGTACGCCGGTTCCCTCTTGCAGGTCGGAAAACCTCGGCCCAGGGTGATGATGTATGCCGCCATGGCAAACGCAACCGGCTTCACCGCCAGCCCACTGGGCCGGCCGAGTCAGAAACAAATCGCTCATCCGGCAGATTTGCTCCAACACTGACAACCCTTGAAAAACCGATTCTTCCGGACGCGGATAATACTTAATCCGAAACAGAGCCCGCCAATCCCATTGAGCTTCCGCCACGCAGTCAAGCATCGACAGTTTGAATACCCCGGGCAAATCAACAAACCATATATACCAATAGGGGTTCTGGTCCCACATTTGGCTGATATACTTCAAGCCCAGTTTTTGTCGCAGCAGTTCATCGGCAAAACAAAGTGTCCAGAAATGGTTTACAGTTCCCTCGCCAACTACCATTCGGTCCGTATCCATTCTTATCCCTCCGTTTCGGCAACTGCTCTGCCTACAAAAATTTCCCTAACAACATCAATTTTTGCCCGTCCCTGATAATCGATACCCAGCCGCTTGGCTTCATCGACCAACATGTCCCAAGGCATCTCCGACAACAGCGCATAGCTGTACAGCGGCGAAGAAAAATACTCCGGCATTATAGTGCGATCCGGTTCGGCAGAAAGCGTTACCGGTTCAACCGCCACCTCAGGCGCTGGTTTTGCTTCGGGTGCCACCGACGCAGGAAACAGCTCTGCCGTTTTTTGCCACACTTGTCCGAGTACCCTGCGCGAAAAAAACTCCCTGCGACTGATCGTTTCCAAAGTATCCTCTCCCGTCATTCCTGAGACTTTTCCCACGGCAACGGTCCTTTATCCGCCTGGGACAGGCCGGCGCAAAGTGAAATGATCTTGAACCCTTCGGCGGTAAGCGGCGCAGTACTCATCGCTGCCAACTGTCCACTCTTGCAACACAAAACCAAGCGCTTGTCTTTCGGCAACATCGTCACACGGCTACGCAATTCCGCCAGCGGCGCGCTGATCGCTCCTTTGATATGCCCTTTTGCAAAGTCAGTTGACGGCCGCAAATCGACAAAAGCGTACTTTTCTGGCGAATCTGTCGACAATTCTTTAACATTTCGATCTGCCACCACCAGCGTTTTCACCGTATGCTGCCGGGCAATAGTAAGTAAGTTCGCTTGAATTCCAGCCATTACTCCACGCTGGCGGGAATCTGTCGTTATTTCATTCTTAGTCGGAACAAACGGAACCGGTTTAGTGTCCATGGCAAATCCGGCTTTTTCCATCTGAGCAAACCCGCCATTGACAAATATCGCCTGATAACCGTAAGCCTTGAGCGGAACCATCGCCAATGCCGAACTTTGTCCTGTGTAACAATACAACAACAATGTTTTGTCCCTGGGTAAATTGGCTAGGTTTTCGGCCAAACTAACAATACTCATATTGATTGCCCCCTGGACATGTTTTTGTGCGTAAGACTCGAGTGCACGCAGATCAAGAATCAAAAATGCAGCTTCTTTGCCTTTTAACCGGGACAGTGCCACGACTGGATCGACGGGGAATTGGCTGGCGTTTACCTCTTGCAACACTTTTTCATAAGCATCCCAGGTTGCCTGTCGAATCAGAGGCCCAAAATCGGTTTTTTCGGCCACGGCAACTTTGGCCGGCCCCACATCAGTCGCAGGCTTCACAACACCGCAACCGATTAGACAAAAGACAACAACCAGTAGTATTGTTAGGGGAATAGAATGCGAACAGCGTTTAATCATCACGCACACCTCCTTAGACGCAGCAAGCTATTTCATTGCGCTTATCGATATAATATGCACAAATTATGCCAAGCATCAAAATCCCAGTATCAATGCGTTTATACGGCTTTTTCAAAGCGAATCGTCGTTTTTTTACTACACCGATTAGAATCGGCAAGAAAAAACGATGTAACTTTACTACAAAAAAAGAAACCGTATCTGTCACGGTTTGACGCCGCGACAAATACGGTCACTGACCCACTAAAATAAACGAAGCAAGTATCAACTAATCATTTTTCACAACGGAACGGCCAAGACATGATTCCACCTTCCAGCACTTTCACATCCTCGAACCCTTCGCCTTCGAGGA
>CAZOJA010000335.1:0-2769 GCA_964579955.1 uncultured Veillonellaceae bacterium
GCGGCCAGCAACGTCAGAACCCGAAACCATCGCACCCGGACTCTGCGACGGACTGTCAACCCTCAACACCCCTAATTCATTGAAGACTACTGAAATAGTATTCGCGTCAGGCCGTGAAAATCCTTCTTTTGAGAAAAATGTAACAAAAAATTTACCTGGCGATAACAATAAGGATTCGCAAAAGGGATAAGATGAGGCTGCAAGAAAAGCCAGGCAAGTATTGGGCTAGGAGGGTTTCCATGCCGACGCGTTTGATCAAAAAACTGCAGAAAATTTATGCGGCTGTGGAGAAAAAACAAAAAAAGCTGCAGGCGACTGTGGCGGGTAATATTCGTGAAGAACAGGGCTATTCACCGAAATCGGAAAGCATAGAGGGTTCTGCAGATCCAGCTGCCCCGCAGGAGTTGCTCGGTCACCAGATGGCCGATTTGATCAAGGAACGGGCATTGCAGGATGAATTGCTGCACATCATCCGTGACAAGAAAATCCAGCCGGTGTTTCAGCCGATCGTCAACCTGGCGGACGGCGAGATCATGGGCTATGAAGCGCTGGCCCGCGGTCCGAAGGACAGTCCGCTGCATATGCCGTCGCAGCTGTTTGCCGTGGCTGCCCGGCACCGGATGCTGTTGGCACTCGAACACGTCTGCCGGGAAGTTTCGATTCAACAGGCCAAAATGCTTGCGCCCGGCCAGCAACTGTTCCTGAATATCACGCCGGAAGTGATCAACGATCCGGAATTTCGCAACGGCCGAACCAAACAGGTTGTATTGCATCATGGCTTGATTCCGGAGCAGGTCACGTTTGAAATCACCGAACGCACTGCCATCAGCGATTTTGGCAACTTCACCCGCGCGTTGCACCATTATCGAAGGCAGGGCTACTGCATCGCCGTCGATGACGCCGGCGCAGGCTATTCAAGCCTGCAGGCCATCGCCGAGTTGTATCCGGACTTTATCAAGCTGGACATGTCGATTGTGCGGGATATCCACAACAACCCGTTCAAGATTGCGATCCTGGAAGCGCTGGTCAACCTGGCGGCGGCAATGAACAGCAAGATTATCGCGGAAGGCGTCGAGACCGTCGATGAACTGCTGGCTGTCATGAAATTGGGCGTGGGATATGCCCAAGGCTATCTGTTTGCCCGACCGGCCAGCCCGCCGCAGCCGATCGCACCGGAAGCGATGGAGACGATCCGGCGCTTCCGCAAGAAGGAAGCCGGTCGTAAAGCGCGTGATGTGGGCACTTCGCTAGGCCGGGTGATCGGCGATATCATCGAACATGTGCCCACGGTTTCGCCGGAGACAAGCACCGAACAGGTCGAGGCCCGCTTCGCCGCCAGCTCGGTTCGCGGCGTCGTTGTGCTGCAGGGGGCCAAACCGGTCGGTTTGTTGATGAAGAACCGGCTCTATTTTCACCTGGGGTCCTACTATGGCGTGTCGCTTTATCATAAACGCCCAGTGGAGCTGGTTATGGACGCGTCGCCGATGATCGTCAACGCCGACCTGCCGCTGGAAGCGGTTTCGAAAATTGCAATGAGCCGCGATGAATCGACGCTGTACGATTTGATCATTGTGGTGCGTGACGGTCAGTACATCGGGGTGGTTTCGATCATGAGCCTGCTGAACAACATCACGCAGTTGCAGGTGCTTTGCGCCCACAACTCCAATCCGCTCACCGGTTTGCCGGGCAACCTGGTAATCGAGGAACATTTGCGTCGACTGTTGGCAAAAGACAGTGCGTTTGCCGTACTATACATTGATCTGAACAATTTCAAGGCCTATAACGACAAATACGGGTTTGAAAAAGGCGACAAAGTCTTGCTGATGACGGCGGAAACGCTTAGCCGCAGCCTGGCCAGAGAAGGACAGGGGGAAGATTTTGTCGGTCATATCGGCGGCGATGATTTCATCGTGATTACGGCGCCGGAACGGGCGGAGCGTATTGCCAGAGCCATCATCGAAATCTTTGATGCAGAAATTCAGTCTGCCTATTCGGCAGAAGATCTGGCACGCGGGAGTATCCAGGTGAAGAACCGGAAAGGAAAAATGGAAAGCTTCCCTATCACTTCGATTGCTGTAGCCGGGGTAACCAATCAATACAAGAAATTCAACAACTATTGGGAGATTCCCGAAGTGGCTGCCGAACTGAAAAAAGTCGCCAAACAACAAAAAGGTTCCGGCTTTGTCTTTGACCGGCGTAAATATCAGGAGTAGCCGGAGGTGTTTTATAGGATTATTTTAAAATATAAAGGCTCCCAGCATATCATGCTATGCTGAGAGCCTAATCTTGGGATTGCATTTTTGGGAAACTCCGGCTATTTTCTGAACAGCGAGCTAAGTACGTCAAAAATGGCCTGAGCGCCAACCCAAACGACAATCGCCGAAAACACGTACCCGGCGATGATCGCGTACTGGGGAGGGATATAAGGCGCAAGGTAGGGGAACAGATAACGCCAGGCCACCAGGGAGACCAAGTACACTGCGTATCCGATGGCGACCAGAATAGTCCAGCGAAACAACGTGCCAATCATGCTGTTATTCCTCCCGTGCCTGGTTTGTGTGGTGATTCTGCTCTTGAAAAAATTATATAGCAACCTGGCCTGCTGGTGCAATGAGAATGGCGCTGCCCATATCAACGTTCGCTGTTTTGCGCCTGATAACAGGCGGTTTGCGGGTTGCTCCGCCAAATCGAAGCCAGCGTGGCGATTGTTTCCGGTGATGCAGCTGCACGTTGATTTACCTGCGCAAGCCACTGTTGCTCCAATTCTTC
>CAZOJA010000336.1:0-2768 GCA_964579955.1 uncultured Veillonellaceae bacterium
TCGCCGCAGGCCGCGGTAACTTATAAGCTGGATGTCTTGGCCAAACAGATCGAGGTGACGAAAACCAATGTTACCCGTTTCTGGGTGGTTACGCTAAAGCCGTTCCAGAAACTGGGCCAGACCCGGACCGCGCTGGTGGCGGAGGGTTCGGCTGCTGCGCTGCCCAAGTTGCTGCGGGACATTGATGCTGCCGGATACAAACTGGTTTCTCTGCATGACCGGCCAGCCAAAACGTTGCTCGGGGAGTATGTGTTTGTTATCGAATTGGCGGGCGATGGGCGGCGCGAGGCGCTGGCAGAAGTGTTGGCAAAACACTCTGGCAGCATGAAAAGCCGGCTGCTTGGAAGTTTTGACATAAAATGACATGAGCAAGTTTCATTCCTTCGCGTTTTGCGGTCATTCTGGCGGTTGCCCGGCAACCGCTTTTTTCGTTCGGTGCAACTCAGCGGTTTGCAGGAATAATCTGACGTGGCTACGAAAGTATTCCCCATGAATGCATATCTATGGTACTTGCTTTATGTCGCGGCAGTTATTGCCGCAGCGATTTTAATGGTTCGCCGGACCGGGCGTCGTGTGGCGGCCGGCCAGCCCGATGTGCTGGAGGTTGCCTGGCTGCGCGGCCAGGCCGGCGGCGTGATGGAAGTGGTGGTGTTTGACCTTTGCCAAAGAGAGTTGGCCGAACTGACAGTAATACCTGGCAGTCATAAACTGTTGCTAAGGATCAAAGAACAGCGACATTTGCAGAATTTGACGGAATTGGAACAAACGGCGGTGGAGGTTTTCGGCCTGATTCAACAGAAGACGGATAGAACAGAGGCCCGTCGCAAATGGGTTACAGCAACCCGAGATTTAATGGCCGGCGTAATAAAAAAAGGCTGGTGGCGCAAAGCTACAGCCGGCAAAAAGATCCTGACCGCCTTGGTTCCATTGCTGATTGCCTTGGGTAGCCTGAAGTTCCTCAATCATTACCAAGGTTCGCTGCAGGTCGGCATGGGTGTCACCGTTTTGGTGCTGGCCGTTTTGGGTCGGCGGCTGGTGGCCGGCGAACTGGAAGGCCCGACCGAACAAGGCAGATTACTACTGACTGAGCTTAGGCAAGCGATACCGGCTGAAAACAGACTGAGCTGGCTGGTGGCACTGCATGGCGGGCAGATTCTCGAACAAAATCCGCAATACCGCAGCTATGGCTTTTTGACACGGTCGATGCCGTTTCGACAATTAAACGGATAGGTGAAACAAACCATTTTGTCGAATTAATAAAAATAACTGCTACACTATATTGAGATGGAGCGATTGCGATGATGAAAGAATTTGAAGGAACCCAACCGGACCTTGATGAAAAGACTTTTTTAGCCGATGGAGCCAGAGTCATCGGCGCCGTGAAAATGAAGGAATTCAGCAGCATTTGGTGCAATGCGGTGGCGCGCGGCGACGTTTCGTACATTGAAATCGGTCGATACAGCAACGTGCAGGACAACGCGGTGTTACATGTCGCGGATGACCAACCTTGCATTCTTGGCGATTTTGTCACCGTCGGCCATAGCGCCGTGGTACATGGGGCCGTGGTGGAGGACCATTGCCTGATCGGTATTGGCGCGATTGTCTTGACGGGTGCTGTGGTTGGAACCGGTAGCATAGTGGCGGCCGGCGCACTCGTAAGGGAAGGGCAGGTCATCCCGCCGCATTCTTTGGTTGTAGGCGTGCCAGCCAAGGTGGTCCGTTCGATTCCCGAGGACTGGGACAGCATTCATGCGCAGGCGCTGAAGTATAAATCGCTTTGGACCGAGCGTTACGGCATTATGCCGAATGCTGGCGGCGAACGCTACCAGGGCGAGCAGATCGTTTAAGCCGGAAAAACGCATCCGATTTTCGGTAATATTTTCATAAATAATAATAAGGAGTTCATCATGAAAGATACAGGCAAGGATTTTATCCGTCTGACGCACTATGAACACCTTACCCCTTCCGACCAAAGCCAGGGGGTTCCTTTTCCTGCATTGGAAACACCGTATGGCGGCGGCGGACCGCTGATGCACCTGGGAAAACCGTCGCAGCCCAAGGCGGAGATTGCCCTGTTGGAAAACACATTGACCGGGCGGCGAAGCATTCGCCGATTTTCGCATACTCCATTGAGCATTGAGGAATTGTCCTGGCTACTCTGGTGTACCCAGGGCGTGCAGCAGGTCATCCCGCCGTCGACGATCCGTACCGTGCCTTCGGCGGGAGCCCGGCATCCGCTCGACACTTATGTGTTGGTCAACCGGGTAAAGGGCCTCAACGCGGGATTATACCGATATGTTGCCTTGGAACACGCGATAGGCCAGCTGCGCCTGGATGGGAAAATTGGTCCTCTGTTGCAGGAAGCCTGTCTGGGGCAGGATATGGTGATTTCGGCGGCAGTCAGCTTTTTCTGGGTGGCGGATGCTTACCGCAGCGCGTGGCGATATAGCGAACGGGCCTGGCGCTATGTATTTCTCGATGCCGGACATGTGTGCCAGAACCTTTATCTGGCAGCCGCGCCGATTCAATGCGGGGTTTGCGCCATTGCGGCGTTTGATGATGCAAAGCTGAATAGTCTGCTTGCTGTGGACGGAGAAAACCAGTTTGCGGTTTATGCCGCGGTTGCGGGAAAATTGCCGTCACGCTGAAAAGGATTGTTCCGCCTGTTGTCGAATAGAACAATAGCAAGGCTGTGACAGCCGGATTAATTTGCGAAAGGGGTCAGATAATCATGAAGGGAAACGCTAAACTGATCGAGACGTTAAATG
>CAZOJA010000337.1:0-2760 GCA_964579955.1 uncultured Veillonellaceae bacterium
AAAGGCGGCTTCAAATACGTGCGGGCGATGGGAATCAGCGTTGAGGCGCACGGACGCGAAGTAGCCCAGGTTACGATCAACATGGTCAATTATCAGGGGACTCCGCTATTTCGGGTGTTTGAAACCGTTAAGAATGAAGCGGCGCGCTACGGCGTAAACGTGATCGGCAGCGAAATCATCGGCCTTACGCCGATGCAGGCATTGCTCGATGTCGCTGAGTATTACCTGCGCCTGGATGGGTTCGAGCGCAAACAGGTATTGGAGGATTCTCTGTAATTGCGGTAAATGCGGTAATTGCGGCGCAACCAGCCATCAAAGCAAATGAAAAGGTGGAGAAAACAAGCATGAAATTGGCAGAGCACACGGTGAATGATTTTGTCAACGTCCTGGCGTCGGATGCACCGGCGCCGGGCGGCGGTTCGGCGGCAGCCCTCATTGGCGCCGTGGGCGCCTCCCTGGCGGCGATGGTTGCCGGATTGACTCTGGGCAAAGAAAAATATCGCGAGTTCGCCGCGCAGACCGAGGCGTTGCAGGCTGACGGCCTGCGTTTGCAGAAACGGTTTCTCGAGCTGATCGATCAGGACACGGAGGCCTTTAATGAAGTATCGGCAGCCTATAAATTGCCCAAGGCAACCGAGGCAGAGAAGGAAGCCCGGCGCGCAGCGATTGAACTGGCGTTGCAGAATGCGACCAGGACGCCGTTCGCGATGATGGAGACCGCAGCGGAGTGTCTGCAGCTCGTTGCCGGCGCGGTTGGCAAGACCAATGCGTCCGCGGCCAGCGACCTGGGCGTCGCGGCCTATTCCCTGCGAGCTGCGCTGCACGGCGCCTGGCTGAATGTGCTGATCAATATCGGCGGGATCAAAGATGACGCCTTCGTTTCACAGTATAAAGCGGCCGGACAGAAATTGCTGGTGGACAGCGACATTTTTGCCGAAACAATCAGTCGCCAGATCATTGAATCGCTGTAAGCGGGAGGAAAAGAATGAAAACTGATGTGGAAATCGCCCAGGCGGCGTTAATGAAGCCGATCAGCCAGGTGGCGGCCGAGTTGGGCCTGGGCGAGGATGATCTGGAACTGTACGGTAAATATAAGGCCAAGGTTTCTCTGGATGTGTGGGAGCGACTGAAAGACCGGCCGAACGGCAAGCTGATCCTGGTCAGCGCGATCAATCCGACGCCGGCCGGCGAGGGCAAGACGACCAACACGGTCGGCATCGGCGATGCGCTCAGGCGACTGGGAAAAAAAGTCGTCATCGCACTGCGGGAGCCGTCGCTGGGTCCCTGTTTCGGGGTCAAAGGCGGCGCGGCGGGCGGCGGATATGCCCAGGTCGTGCCGATGGAAGACATCAACCTTCACTTCACCGGCGACATCCACGCCGTGACCAGTGCCAATAATCTGCTGGCAGCGGTGATCGACAATCACATCCATCATGGCAATGAGCTGTCGATCGACCCGCGCCGGATCACTTGGCGACGGGTGATGGACCTGAACGAACGAGCTCTGCGCAGCATCGTGCTGGGACTGGGCGGCAAAGCGAACGGGATTCCCCGCGAAGGCGGGTTTGACATCGCTGTCGCCTCGGAACTGATGGCGATTCTGTGCCTGGCATCTGACCTGGAAGACATGAAGGCCCGCATCAACCGGATCATCGTCGCCTATACCTATGACAACCGCCCGGTGACGGTGGCCGATCTGAAAGTGGCGGGCGCGCTGACCCTTCTGTTCAAGGACGCCATCAAGCCGAACCTGGTCCAGACACTGGAAAACACGCCGGCATTCGTGCATGGCGGCCCGTTCGCCAATATCGCCCACGGCTGCAACAGCGTGATGGCATCAAAGTTCGCGCTGAAAATGGCTGATGTGCTGATTACGGAAGCAGGCTTCGGCGCGGACCTCGGCGCGGAAAAATTCATCGACATCAAATGCCGGTTTGCCGGACTGCAACCGGATGCAGTCGTGCTGGTGACCACGGTCAGGGCGCTCAAATCTCATGGTGGCGTAGCTAAGGCCGACTTGGGCCAGGTGAATATGGCGGCACTGGAAAAGGGCATGGAAAATCTGCGCAAGCATATCGAAAACATCGGCAAGTTCGGTTTGCCGGCCGTGGTCGCCATCAACGCATTCCCGACCGACACGGCCGAGGAACTGGCGTTTGTCGAAACCCAGTGCCAAACGCTGGGCGCGGCGGTGGCCCTATCGGAAGTATGGGCCAAGGGCGGCGCCGGCGGCGAAGCGGTGGCGAAAAAACTGTTGGCAGCCATCGAACAACCGAAGCAGTTCCGCTACCTCTACGATGAAAACCTACCCATCAAGGAGAAAATCGCGATTATTGCCCGGGAAATATATGGCGCTGACGGGGTCAACTACACTGCGTCCGCGGCAAAGACAATCGCCGAACTGACGACGATGGGATATGACAAGACGCCCATCTGCATGGCGAAAACCCAGTATTCGCTCAGCGATGACGCGGCCAAACTGGGCCGTCCCACGGGGTTCAAGGTGACCGTGCGGGAAGTGCGGGTATCGGCAGGCGCAGGCTTTTTGGTGGCGATCACCGGCGAAATCATGACGATGCCAGGGTTGCCGAAGCGACCGGCGGCAGAAGTGATGGACATTGACAACAGCGGCAGGATTGTCGGATTATTCTAGATTTGCAAATTTACATCAGCGTATGACTTTGCGGGCGGGTGCCCGCTTTTTTTATCGGGGCTTTGGAAGCGTGACTGGAAAGAAATTATAATAAATGATAATAATGC